>NZ_BSTC01000013.1 GCF_030269305.1 Kineosporia sp. NBRC 101731 | reverse complement strand
GGAGCGGACGCTCAGAACTTCTTGCCTTTCGGCGTTCCGTCCTGGCGACGTTGTAAACAGTAGACCCTGTGTTGCTCGCCGGTCAAATCCGTGTTTCGCGGTTTTAAACGACGATGGAGCTTTCCCCTGAACAGCAATAGCCATAACGAGTGAAGCCCATCCCGGAAGACGCGCAACAGCTCTCAGCTTTTACTGTGGAGGGAGGTTTTATATCACCCCGGAACCGGCCACTTGCATGTCCGTTACTTCCGTGGAGTCGACGTTCGCCTGAGCGACCCGCCGAAGAACCTTGCAGAACATTACCAGGGCTTTCGGGCACCAGTTGCCTACCCCAGGGCGACCCCCGTCACAACCCGATATCGATGCCGGGACGGGGCGGACGGGGCACCTCGCTACGCATCCCTCGCGGCAACGCGGTCGTTGGCCAGGAAGCGGAAGCGCCCGTTGTCCCCCGGCTCGAGGAACGTGTAGGTGCCGACCGCTACCCCGTCCTCACCCATCGACACGAAGGTGTTGTGCTCGAGAGGCCGGATCTCCCTCCGGTCGACCACCGTCGCGACGCCGGCCAGACGGTCCATCGTCACCGTCTCGTTCCGGGATTCTCTGGTGAGCCACAGACGTCCTTCATCGTCGCTGGTGACCTCGAACCGGAACTGCCGGGTCGAGTACCCGCCCAGGAACGGCTCCGGATCGCCCACCCGGGCGGTGGCCGTAGGCGCGACCACTACGGGTGCCGGCGTCGTCCCCGCCAGATCGGCGAACAACGGCTCCAGCAGTTGTCGCGTGAGCTGACCACCAGCGTCCGCATTGGTCAGCACGACTGCTGCCAGGCCCTGCTCGGGGACGATCCGGAGCATCGTTGCCACCCCTGGAGCACCACCACCGTGCTCGGCGACGCCCGGCCTCGGCAGTCGCCAGCCCAGTCCCTGGTGCGAATCCGCCACGCCGCGGTGCCGCAGCCAGGGTCGGAGCATGAGCGCAGCCGACGCGGTGGAGAGCAGTCGAGTGCCGTCGGCCGCCAGTCCCCCGGATACAAAGAGACGCCCCAGCTCCAGGAGCCCGCGGGCGGACAGAGCCAGTTGATTGCCGGCGGCCGGGTTCGACGGGGGCAGGAGCGCCCACTCCCGGGTCGGGAGCAACGGGGCCGAGGGCGTGGCCCGCACATGACCGATGGCCGTGCGGAACGCCAGAGCCTGATCCGCCGAGAACGCCAGTTCGGTGATGCCCAGTGGTTCCGCCAGGTGATGCCGCAGGGCCTGCTCATAGGTGGAGTCGCGCAGCACCTCGACGAGCCGGCCGAGCGTGCCGAAGCCGGCATTGCAGTACGAGAACCGTTGCCCCGGCCGACTGTGCTGCGGGGCCCGGGCCACCAGATCCCTGACGAACCGGTCGAGGGCGTCCGGACCGGACGTCGTCGGTTGCCACAGGTCCCCTTCGAATCCGCCCGTGTGCGTCAGGAGGTGCCGGACCGTGATCTGTTCGCTCGCCGAAGCGTCGGCCGTACGGAACTCGGGCAGGTACTCCTGCACCGGCCGGTCGAGGTGAACCAGCTCGACATCGACGAGCTGCATGACCAGCGTGGCCGTGAAGATCTTGGTAATCGACTGGATCTGGAACAGGGAATCGAACGTGACCGGGATGCGCGTGCGGGTGTTCACCACCCCGAAAGCCGCCTCGACCACGTGGGATCCGAGCATCAGAGCCACCGAGGCGCCCGGGACGTCTACGGCTGGGCCGAGACGGATCAGATCAGCCTCAAGCCGTTCCTGCAGTTCCCTCACCGTCATGTGCGAAGTCGTCATCAATGTGAAGCTACCCCTTCACACTTAGATGTCAAGGCGGAGCTTCACATATGCTGCCGCGATGGCCCACCCGGAACGGACGCACGGCGTCCGGCTCACCGACCCTTCGGTCCTGCGAGCGCTGGCCCATCCCGCGCGGCTGCGCATGCTCGATGTTCTGCAGGAACGCGGTGGCGCAACGGCCACGCAGTGCGCCGAGGTGGTCGATCTCAGTGCCAGTGCGTGCTCCTGGCACCTGCGCCAGCTGGCCGCAGCGGGGT
Organism: Kineosporia sp. NBRC 101731; assembly: GCF_030269305.1. NCBI lineage: Bacteria > Bacillati > Actinomycetota > Actinomycetes > Kineosporiales > Kineosporiaceae > Kineosporia > Kineosporia sp. NBRC 101731. Next base: position 196,330 of record NZ_BSTC01000013.1, on the reverse strand, counting down.
TGGTGCGCGACGCGGGTCGACGCGGTGACCGGCGGGAACGTGTGTGGGAGGCGACGGTGCCGGCGTGGAACGTGGACATGGCCACGATCGACGCCGATCCGGTCGAGGCTCAGGGGCTGGACCTGGCGGTGACCCAGGCATTGCTGCAGGCCTCCGACACGATGGTGGAGGGTTTCGTGATGCGTATGGCGCAGGATCAGGAACCCCAGGAATGGCGGGATGGCGGCCTGGTCAGCAACTCCACTCTGCGTCTGTCGGCGGACGAACTGCGTGATCTGACCGCCGGCGTGATGCAGTTGCTCGCCCCCTACCGGCTCAGCGCCCGACCTGAGGCCCGGCCGGGCGATCGCACGGTTCACGCCGCACTACGGTTCGTGCCGGTCTCGGCTCCTGACGGATCCGGCCGATCTGTTGACGAGCAGTAAGGGCACGCGTCCACGGGTTCAGGTTGTTTGCCATCAGCGACTCCCCGCTCCCGCGCTCCCGATCCCTGTATCCCGCAGATCGACCTCGTCCATGTCATCGTCCTCGCCCGGTTCACCCGGCACACCTCCGCCGACTTCGATGAGGCGCGGGTACTTGACGTCCGGATCGGGTGCGAATGCGTCTTCCAGCTCGATCGTGACCAGCCAAGGGCTGCGATCGCCGTAGAGGTACTCGACGGACCTGCCTGGGCGATGCAGGAGAGAACCGAGCCGGGTGTAGGAGAGTCGGGCGTAGGGAATCGGATCCGGGTCGTCGTCCTCGGTCGCATGCGCTGCGAACGAATAGAACTCCTCGTTCTGCCATTCGAAAGCCCATTGAATGATCTCGTGCATCTTCAGCAGCGTCACATCGTTGCCGAGCGCGACCCGGCGCCAGGTGTTCGGCCGGCTTCCCTCCAGCGTGAGACGTATCCGGTACCCGGTCGGCACCGGAGCGGGAATCGCATGCTCACCGCGCGCGATGCTGTCGGCCAGGATCAGGTCGGAGTACGCCTCCACGTCATGCTCGCCCAGAGCCGCGGCCAGCTGACGCGCCCGCAGGTGGAGAAGGTAGGTACGCACCCGGAAGTCGGGGCGTCCCTCGGTCGAGGCCTCCGGGCCGGTCTCCAGCAGCTCCCGCAGTCTGTCGAGAACGTTCGTGTCGTCGAGCTCTTCGTGATAGTTGACCGACCGCAGTCTCGGGAGTTCCCGCACGGCGGCCCGCGACCGGTCGACGAGTTCAGGGGTCTGGACCCACACCTGCTTGAGCCGCTGAAAACCGAGATCGTCCCCCGCGAAAGGAACGACGAAGCCGTGTTCCCGATGGCCGTAGGAGAAGACGACGCCCAGACTGTGCTCATCCGGAATGCGGTCACCGTGGCCCCAAGCACGCAGCACCTTCAACGGGCCGGTCTGAGCCCAGCGCGGTGCCTGCACCCCGGCCGCCTTCAACTGCCGGGCCGCCTCCGCCGCCATCTGCCGACTGGGAACCGGCCCGAGGTCAGCCGCCACCATCAACAGGCCCAGCACCGTCGGACCGGGGGTCTGCACCAGGTGCTCGATCACCAGCATCAGGATGTTGGCGGTGTTGAGATCCGCTGATGCACTGCTGAACTCGGCCGGCATGTTCTCGTCCAGCGACTCGCAGAGCCCGAGCAGACTCAGTTCGGCTTCGTAACGGTGCCGGCTCCGGCCGATCCGTTCGAGTTGCTCGGCCGCCACGTCGGGGACCATCGCGACCATCCCCGGCGACAGCCGGGCCGCGGGCATCAGCGGTGGCACCTGAGAAAGATCCACCACCAGGTCGAGGGGCGGAGCAACGGACGCGGTGCCACCCGAAGCGGGCGGGCGAGGCCGGGTGGCCGCACGGTTCGGTGTCCGTTTTCTGCCGTTTCCCATGCAGAAATAGTCGCACGTAGAGACCCTGAATCGGATTCTGCGCAGAGGTTTTCAAGATTCCCTGGGGCCATCGGCTGCCCCTGCGGGTATCAGGCGCAACAGCCTGCCGGCAGGCCTCACGGAGAACCTCCAGCAGCCGGCCTGGACGCCCCGCGCGTCAGACCCGGTTCCACCCGCACACCGTCAGGCGGCCTCGCAGGCCACGCCGTCCTTGTCGCGGTCCATCTTGGTGTTCGCCTTGTACAGCGGGGTGCGGACCGGGATCAGGCGGGTGGCCACCGGCGTGCTCGAGCCGCGCACCTTGTCCTTGGCGCCCTTCTTGCGGATGCCGTGCTTGTAGTCCTTGTGCAGGGCGGTGCAGTTCTTGTACTTCTTGGCCTTGGCCGCGACGGTGAAGTGCGACTCGGCGGCAACGGCGTGGACCGAACCGGTCGAGGCAGCCGAAGCTGTCGTGACTCCGGTCAGGCCGACCAGAGCGAGGCCCATCACCGTGACACCGATTGTTGCAATGCGTCTCATAGCGGTGACCCTAGGGTAGATCCAGGAGGTTCGTGGGTCGATCGGGAACAATCAGGGCTTCTGGGCCGGATGCACGACGAACGGTCGGTCCAGTCCTCTCCGAAGAACCATGACCGGCAGTGATCCATGCAGTGCTCCGGACGGCGGTACTGCACCCATGCAGCCCCCGACATCGATATTTCCGATCTCTCATCTGAAATCCCCCACTGTCGATGCAGTGATTTCAGCAATCCTTAACCACCTTGAGTGAGGCGTACATCATCATGTACATGACACTTCCTGCTGGCGCTACTCACGTATCCATGGCCGATGCCCGAGCGAACCTGCGCGAACTGCTCGACAGCGTCAAGAGCACTCATGCCCGGTATCGCATCACCCGCAACGGCGAGGCGGATGCTGTGCTGATGTCCGTCGACGATCTGGAGGCCCTTGAAGAAACGCTGGAGATCCTGAGTGACCCCGACGAAGTCGCAGCTATTCGCGAAGGCCTTTCCGATATTGAGTCGGGCAACGTCTTCACGATGGACGAAGTCCGCCGGGAGCTAGGCCTGTGACCTACCGGATCGTTCTGGCCGCCTCAGCTCAACGAGATCTGAACAAGCTTCCGGAGAAGGTACTTCCGGCGGTTCTGGAGTTCATCGACGGACCGCTGAGGCAAGATCCCCATCGCGTCGGCAAGCCCCTCGTCAACGACTTGTTCGGTCTTCATTCAGCCAGAAGAGGCTCCTTTCGAGCAGTTGATCGAGATTCAGGCCGTCCGCATCCGGCACCGCCGCGACGCCTACCGACCGAGCTGACCGCCGAACTCGGCAATGCCTACGGTGCCGTCACTTTTCACGCCGTCGCTCGAGTTCGTCAGCAAGAGCGGCAACGATGGCCGTCCACAGCCGTGGCTGAGCTGTAGCGGCAACGTTCTCGGCCAGGCTGACGCCCATGGCTGTGGCGAAGTCGGCGCTGAACTTGTCGAGGCCAGGATCAGGCGCCTTCCCCGACCGACCAGCTTTCGTGGGCCGCGAGCGCTGCTGCCCCGGTGCGTCCTCTTGTAGGGAAGTCACCTCGATCGGCTGTGACCGATCGGGGGAATCCCGGCCCGGGAGCGGCAGGACCTCGCCAGAATGCACCACTGTCAAGAATTTCGTCGTGCGGGTCAGCGCCACGTAGAGCAGGCGCAGGCCGTGAGTGCCCTGGGCGGCGATCGCTTCGGGCTCGACCACGACGACGGCCTCGAACTCCAGGCCCTTCGCGTCCACCGCCCCGACCAGGTTGATGCTGGCGCCCAGGGCGCCTGCGCGCGTGTCCTGGAACTGAATGCCCGCCGCGTTCAGTACCTCCATGACGACGGCACGATGCTCGTCGGCGCAGATGATGCCGACGAACAACCCCCGGGCCGCGTAGTCGCGCGCTGCGCGCACCGCCTCCGGGCCGAGCTCCCCGGAGCTGACCGGCCGCAGGTCCGGATCGGCCGGCCCGACCCGGATCACCGACGGTGCCTCGACCGACGGCGCGGAGTACGGCAGCAGTTGCGCCGCGAGCGCGTAGACCTGTTGCGGCACGCGGTATCCGAGCCTCAGAGGCACGATCGACGCCGGATGCCGGAACTCCAGGGCGGCGACGATGTCCTCCCAGCCGTCCCGGGCCCAGGGTCCGGTGGACTGCGCCAGATCGCCCAGCACGGTGTAGGAACCAGATTTGCTGCGACGGCGTACCGAGCGCAACTGCATCGGTGACAGGTCCTGGGCCTCGTCCAGAACGATGTGCCCGAACACCGTGCCACTGCCGTTCAGGAGCGTGTCGACCTCGTCGAGCAGGGCGACGTCGGTCAGGCTCCAGCGCTCGTCGGAGACCCGGTCGGACGCCGGGCGGAACAGCATCCTCACCTCGGCCGCGGTGAACTGTTCACCCGCAGCGGCCAGAAGACGATCGCGCGAACCGAACAGGTCCCGCAGGAACGACTGTGAGGTGAGCGAGGGCCAGACCCGCTCCAGGGCAGCCTCCACCGCAGCCGCCGGCGCCTGCGATCCCCGGGGCATCCGCGATGTCACGGTCGCGGTGATCCAGCTGCGCATGGCCGCGCGACCGGCCAGGTAACTACGGGCCTGGTTGATGGACCGGCCCAGCGCCTCCTCGACCTCAGGACGCGCGAGAGAAGCCACGTGTTCGGCGGCCGTGCCGATGTCCAGGCGATCAGCCCGTTCGGGGAATCGCACCCGCTGCACCAGGCCCCGGTTGATCAGGTGCGTCATGCGCAGTTCGCCCTTGATCCGGGCCACGGTCGGGTGCTCGTCCCGGCCGGTGCTGGTCTGCGGTCCGAGAGTCCGCAGGTCCCGGTGCTCGATCTGGTGATCCCCCAGCCCCGGCAGCACCTGACGGATGTACCGGGTGAAGGTCGGGTTCGGGCCGACCACGAGCACGTCCGAGGGCGCGAGTTCGGCGGCGTGATTGAACAGGAGCCAGGACACCCGGTGCAGACCGACGACCGTCTTCCCGGTACCCGGCCCTCCCTGCACGACCAGGAGCTGCTCGAGCGGAGACCGGACCAGCTCGTACTGCATCGAGTGGATGGTCTGGACGATGTCCCGCATCTCGCCCGTCCGCGACGCATCCAGATCACGCAGGACGGCGTCGTCGATTCCCTCGTACTCGAGAGCAGTGAGCTCACCGACCCGCGCCGCCAGATCCGCGAACACGACGTCGTCAAAGCCGAGGATGCGATTCCGTTCCACCTCGAACGTGCGCTTGCGAGCCACCCCCTGGGGATCGTCGTAGCTCGCCGTGAAGTAGGGGGCCGCCCCCGGCGCCTTCCAGCTGATGACCAGCAGTTCACCGTCGGCATCGGTGATGACGCGCTTACCGACGTAGAGCGCCTCACCGTCGCTCGGGTCGAACCGGCCGATCGCCACGGCTTCGTCAGGATCACCGAGCTGCTCGAGGTGCCCCTTGGCCGCCTTCCCGACAGCAACGGACGCCTTACCCGCCACGGCCGACGCCGCTGCACCCAGCGACTGGCGGCTGCGCTCGCGGGCCTCCCACGCAAGGTCGAAGTACTGCTGCTCCCGGGCGATCTCGGTCTCGTCGGTGGGGCCGGCAGTCATGCGTTCCCCTTCGTGGGCAAGGGCCTCTGACAAGGGCGGACAGGACCCTCCCGTCACGCAGGCCTACCCATCATTCACCCAGAGCAAACAACACGAAGGCAGACTTTGTCACGAATTGACCACGTTCCCACGATCGGACAGCGACCAGCCCCCCTCCCGTGTGTCGATATCAACCCACGCGGTCGATGTGCCAATATTGGAACATCGACGGCATGTGCAGATATCGACACACGAGGTGATCCTGCGGTGAGGAACGATGACGATCAACTGTGGGCACGGGTCAACGGCCCGGGGGATCTGGGCGTCTTTCTCCGGGAAGTGCGCGAGCGGGCCGAGCTGACGCAGGAGGAGCTCGCCGAGAGCATCGGCGCTGACCGCAAGTACGTCCACCAGGTCGAGACAGGACAAGGGACGCTCTACACCACACGCCTCTTCGCCCTCCTGCGGGAACTAGGGCTCCACTTCGAGGTCCGCGCCCCATGACCGACCTGGACGCCTGGCTGTACGGCACCCATGTCGCGGTCGTCCGGCGGGCTGCAACAGGACGACTCAGCATCGATTTCACCCCCCAGGGACTACAACGCTGGGGCACCGGCGCGAGCTTGGTCTCGATGCAGCTACCGTTGCTGACCAAGTCACCGCACTCAGCAGTCGTGCAGGCCTGGCTGCGTGGGCTGATGCCTGAAGGTCGCGCGCGCATCCGCCTGGCCGAGCGCGCAGGGGTAGACCCGAACGACGTGCTGGGCTTTCTGGGCCACTACGGCCGCGACACCGCCGGGGCCCTCGTCCTGGTTCCGGAGGGAGATGATCCTGGCCAGCCCGATCGTCCGTTGAAAGATCTTTCAGAGCAAGAGATTGCCGACTTGCTCGCTCAAGCAGACGAGGCCGGAGCGGCAGATCAGGCCAGTTCGCTGGCGGGGCTCGAGACCAAGATCGTACTGACCCGGACAGCTACCGGCTGGTCGATGCCCACTCCCAAGGCCCCATCCACTCACATCGTCAAACTGTCCCGTCCCGAGGGCAGTCGAACTGCCGATCTCATCGATACCGAAGTGGCGGCACTTGAACTCGCACGCTACGCCGGGGTCAGCGACGTACAGGCGCATCTGCACACGTTTGCGGGCACCCGAACCATTGTGGTGACTCGTTACGACCGCATCGCCGACATCGGGGCCGGAACGGTGCGGCGCCTTCACCAGGAAGACGCCGCCCAGATGCTGGGGCTGAACACCGACAACCCGTTCCGCAAATTCCAGTACGGAGCAGCAATTCCCTCTCTCGCCGCCATCGCCGCAAAACTGACCGACATCGGGGTCTCGCTCGAGCCGTTGCTGGCCCTGACCACCGTCAACGTAGCGATCGGCAACGTGGATGCTCACGCGAAGAACGTTTCTGTGCTCCATCTTCCGGACGGTTCACACCAATTGGCACCCGCCTATGACATTGCCATGCACCTGCACCAGAACACCGGCGAGACCCGGTTCGCCATGGACGTGGCCGGGGCACGAGACATGCACACGCTCGGAGCCGCTCACCTCATGGACGAGGCCTCCCGGTGGACGATGCCCCACCGCCGTGCCGTCTTGACTCTTCACGACACCCTTGAGCGCCTGAGCGCAGGAATGGCGGAGATCGACCGGGATGCTCATCCCGGAGTGGCCGAGGCCGCCTGGGATATCGTCGGTGCCAGGATCGATGCGTTGCACGGCGAACTGCGGAGAGATTTTCCCCTGCCCAGCAAGAGACCTCGTGGTGGGAGCAGATCGCCGCAGTCCCGTGTACCCAGGGGGCACCCACAAGGTGGACGATTCACGGCCCTCGAGACGGGATCCGGCTCGTCGGTCAAGCCCGCCTCAGACGTGGACGCCCGTACCGGTCAGCCCCACCGAGAGCATCCAAAGCCGTTCAGCTGAAGCCGGATCGATCGCATGCGGATGGACTCCGCGGGCCAGCCCTTCCTCCGTGCCGATGTCCGAGATGGCAGCAACATCAACGTCCTCGCAGTAGACCCCACCCATCCCCGCGAGCTGATCGGAAGTAGCTGCCCAGACGGTGGTCGCGGCCCCCTGGTCCGGTGTCTTCCACGGATAGATCTCGTTGCCCTCCGCGTCCATCCATCCGAGGGCGACCATCTCGTCCATCGTAATATGCCTCTGCAACGGCGTCCGAATGCCACCTGGGAAAACGGAGAAGGCTCTCACCCCAACCGCTTCGCCGATCCGATCCAAATGCCGGGCGAACAGTACGTTGGCGGTCTTGGCCTGACCGTACGCCCGCCACTTCTCGTAGCTGTTGTGGAACTGAAGATCGTCCCATTGAATGTCGGAGCCCTTGTGCCCCACAGAGCTCAAGCTGATCACCCGCGCACCACCGTCCCGGGCCAGCGCGGGCCAGAGCCGACTGGTCAGCGCGAAGTGACCGAGATGGTTGGTCGCGAACTGTGCCTCCCAGCCCGGACCCACCCGCGTCAACGGCATCGCCATGACGGCGGCATTGTTGATCAGCAGGTCGAGCCCGCGGTCGCCGGCCAGGAAGGACTCCGCGAAAGCCCGCACACTACCGAGGTCTCCCAGGTCGAGCTCAGCAATCTCGACGCCCTTCACCCCCTCCAGCTGCGCGGCGGCGGCATCCGGCCGGCGGGCAGGTACGACGACAGTGGCCCCCGCACCGGCCAGGGCCAGCGTCGTAGGAATACCGATACCGGAGTATCCACCTGTCACGATGGCGACCTTGCCGGTCAGGTCGACACCGGCAAGCACCTCTGCAGTCGTTGTTTTCGGGCCGAAGCCGGATCCGATCGGGCGCTGATAAGAAACCATGGCCCAACGCTAAGAACCTCGCGCCCATCGTTCCAGGCCGCGCTGCACCCACCCAGCGCGCGGCCGGCTTCGGGTCAGGGCGCCAATTGAGGACGACGCATCACCTTTGCTTCCAGCCTCCCCCAAGAAGTCGGCGGCTTCCAGAAGAAGCCCGCCGATCTCCGAACGCGGTGATGACGAACGAAGGAGCGGGCCAACGGGCGTGGCCATCGCCCTAGATCTTGAGCACGGCCAGCGTCTCGTGGTCGAGTGGATAGGTGTGGTGACCGTCAATGGTCAGCAGCGCCCGGCCGCCTTGCCGGCTCCAGGCCAGGTCGTCGATGACCAGGTCAGCACCACCGTCGAGCCAGGCCGCGAAGTGATCGCGGTCCATCACCGCGAGAGTGCGCCGGCCGGACCAGACCGTGATGTCGTACGAGCGGAAGACGAACTCCAGCCACACCACCAGACCGGAAAGCTCATCTCCGACAGCAATATCGGCCCGGCCCAGACGGGGCCCCGTCATCGCGCCGGCAACTGTCGATAAGCTTGTACCACGCGCTCACCGGCAGGCCGCACGGCAACCACGCCGGGCGTAGCCAGGAGCAGCCCTTCCAGAATCTGGGCCTGCCCCAGATTCGGCTCGAAACTGATGGCTACAGCATCAGGATGAAGCACTCTGGCCTCGTGCACCGGCACACCGTGACGCCTGAGATCAACAACGAGCCGACACAGCCAGGGAATGTCCCACGGCGCCAACTCCGTTCGCGATCCTGTCATGACGTTCTCCCCGTAAGTCCCGAGACAGCAGCCCTGACCGTCCCCGGCGCCGACTGCTTCCTGACGACCTACCGTTCCCCAAAATCCCGAACGCGGGCAACGCTCGGTTCCCAAGCCCGAACCACCGGCGGCGAACCGCCCGCGAGCGCTCCCCAGCGTGGACACCGACCGGCCGGCAAGACGCCCTTACGACCGCCGGCGCTCTCTCCCCAGGGACAGATGACGCACCGCGTCACGAGCCAGCTATTTACTCACTCCGCCGGTCACCGCGCCGGTCACTGCGCCGGCCACTGCGGCGGCCACTGCGCCGGCCACTGCTTCGGGGAAGACATACCGCCCGCACGAAGCCGCGCCCGGAGACCGGCACCCGGAGCGGAGGCCAACTGTTGTGTACACCTGGTACATCCGGTACCGGATGTACCAGGTGTACACAACGCTCGAGAGCCCGCGGGGGACCCTCGACCGTCCTGAGCAGGGCTTCATCCAGCGATCGACCGCCGGGTACCGGGACGGCCGTGACACTGCGCCCCACGACCGAGATCCTGCACTCCGGGCACAGACCGAACCACCGCCCTCCTGCAGCAGCCCTCCTGCACCCCGAACAGCACCATTCGTCGCATGCGCCCCATCCGTGGCAGGCTCATCGCCGATACCGGGCGGAAGAACCGGTACGTGACATCTCGGGAGATACACATGGCCGTTGCGATTGACCTCACCAAGGCTCTGGACAAGGGTTTCGAGAGCAGCAACATCACGGAGATCCTCGACGCCCCGGTCTCCGCGCTGTCCGGTGTGACGAAGGCTCACGCTGAGCACCTGGCCGCCGACTTCAACATCAAGACGGTCCGCGACCTGGGCACGAACAAGTTCTACGCGCTTGCTGCGTCCCTGGTGACGCTGGAAGCCCACCAGGGCTGAGGCTCTGCCGGGCGCTGGGCCGGTCTCCGGCCCAGCGCCGCCCGATGATTCAGCAGATGGGCCCAGTCCATCAAATGATGCCCAGGACAACAGTTCTTGGATCCGCTTCGCAAGCTACCGCGGACGCGCCACGGCCTTGACCAGCCTGGTTCCCGCGCCCCGGGCGGACCGCGTGCTTCCTCACGCCGCCATCGGTAGTACCAGCCATGATCACGGAATGAGCTGGGTGACGTCTCCGCAGTGCCGAAGTACATCCGCCTGAACCGGCACTGCCTCCACGTTCGGAATTTCCGATATCTGGCCGGAATTACCATATCTTCGTTCGCGACCCGGATCCCCGAACGAAGAGGCCACCATGCCAGTCACCGCCAGCACCGACTTCCGCCCGACGGTGTTCGGGCCCTGGCTCGCCGAACGGCGCATGGTCAAGACCTGGCGCGCGGTCAATGTCGGCGTCGGAGCCTGGTTCGTAGTGAAAGCTGCCACCGGAATCCCCAACCCCCTCGGGCCGGTGCCCACGACGTCCCTCATGGCCCTGCCCCTGTGCGTGCAGATCAGAACGACGTTGCGGGGACGCCGGCGGCGACAGGACTGGCGCCGGCAGGCGCGCCCGCAGTGGACACCCCGTGGGGCCGTCGACCCGGAGCCCGACCGGCTGCTCCGAGAGGGGCTGGCAGCGGCATTCGACCGGAACTACGGCCGGCTCGGCCGGGTCATCGACGAGATCAGGACCGCGGGGCTCGACGATTCCCGCGAGGTGCGTGACCTGCTGGTTGCGGTCACCGCCATGGCCTTCTTCGCGGTGAGTGGCGAGAAGTGGCCCGCCTATGCCGAATTGAAGGTTGCCACCCAGGAATTTCTCGCGGCTCATCCCCTACTCGAGATTCCCGAGGTGCACGCGCAGGTCTTCTTCAGCGGACTGACCAAAGAGCAGGGGCCGTCCGGCGTCTTCTTCGGAAAGTACACGCTGTGGCTCGGGTTCAGCGTCACGGCCTGGCTGCTACAAGATTTTCCCCGACCGGCAGGACTGGGCCCCTGGCAGTTTCTCGACGAGATTGAAGACGCATTGAGCACCGGTGACGGTCGGGTGGCACGGATGCGGTGGGTGTAGACCGACCCCACCAGCACCCACCCAGTTCATTTTGCTACACAACTTACTGTTAGCGGGGTATCTTGGTGTCTGTGATGGGGGAAGCGGAAGTCGTCGGCGTACTGCGGAGCGTAGGCGTTCTGGGGGCCGTGGAATGGGCGTACGACTCGGCTGTGAGTCGCGCCCTCAACGACTATGCCCCCCGGGCCGGGTACGACGAGCAGTGGCTGGGGCAATCGCGCTACGTGCTCTTCCGCGACCGTCTCGACCGGGTCTTCGGCTGTGTCGACTACGTGGTCGGGCCCGGTGACGAGCACCTGGGCCGCGACGAGCTGTACGCCGAGCTGACCGACGGCGACATCACCAGCATGCCGAGCCTGGCTGCGGGCACGGTTCAGCGCAAAGACCTGAACAGCAGTCCCGGCTGGGTCTACGGCGACTGGCGGCTGCTTCTCACCTCGGGAGACTTCGGCAGGCTCCAGCGCATCCCCTGGGCCCAGAAGAGCCCCACCAAGCAGGCAGTGGCTCGTCAGTCCGGCCGCACCGACCCACAGCAGGGCGTCCTGTTCGATGCGGCCGAGCTTCTGAACCACCCCGAGCCAACGGTCGACCTCGACCTGCACACGTTCGTCATAGCCCACGCGCTGCACCCGGTGACCCACCAGACCGAGCTGGCGATCGGCCTGCCCCGCCGCAGCGACCGGGGCGGAGGTTCCTGGCACTGGCTCCGCTACCTCAAGACTCGTCCGCACGGAGCGGAAGACTGGAACGACGGCATCGCTCCCCCGTCCGGTCCGGCCGTCCCCGTCACCGACCCTGTCGTCAAGAGGCGCACCCACGGCGCCGAACGTGCCAACGATCGTGCTAGTGATGAGCGGTGACCTCACGCAAGCCGACCGGAGACCGCGCAGCCGACGTCGCCCCTCGCTTCGACGGCTCCCGCCTCACTCTCGCGCGGCAATTAGCCGGCCTGCGCAAGACCGATCTGGCGGCGGTCCTCGGCAAGACACCCACTGCGGTGGCGAGCTGGGAGTCCGGGGCGAAACGGCCGACGGCTTCGACGGTGGCCCAGCTGGCGCTGCGGCTGACGGTCGATCCCGGGTTCTTCGCCGTCCGGGCCGAAGACATCGCCGCTCTCAGCAGCACGCCGCACTTCCGTTCGCTGCGATCCACCACCCAGATCGCGCGCGATCAGGCGTTCGCCTACGGCCAGCTCGCCGTCGACATCACCAGCAGTCTCGAGCGGCACATCGAGTTCCCGGACCCCGACCTACCCAGCTTCCCGGTCGATGATCCGGGAGGTGACGGGCCCGAGCGAGCCGCTCAACTCGTCCGCAAGCAGTGGTCCCTCGGATCAGATCCGGCCGGCCATCTGGTGCGGCTGCTCGAGAACCACGGGATTCTCGTCATTTTCAGCCCGGAGCAGGCAGTCTCGGTCGACGCCTACTCGTTCTCCAGTGCGCTACGCCCGATCGTCGTGCTCAATCCGATCAAGCGTGACTACTACCGGCAGCGGTTCGACATCGCGCACGAGCTCGGGCACCTGGTCATGCACGACGACGCCGAGCCGGGTGGCCGGGTGATCGAGGAGCAGGCCAACCGCTTCGCCGAAGAACTACTGATGCCGGCGCATCAACTCCGCGAGCTACTGCCGGCCTCGATGGGGGGCAACGTCTGGGCTCATCTGGCTCAGCTCAAGGAGCAGTGGGGTGTGAGTGTCCAGGCGCTCCTGTACCGGGCCCGCAGGCTGGGCCGGCTGAGCGATGTCTCGTACCGGAATGCCATGAACACCATCACCCATCGCGGATGGCGTCGGCACGAGCCGGGTCTGATCAGCATCATCGAGCAACCGTCGCTGCTGCCGAAGGCGGTCGAGATGCTCGCCGGCGAAGGCATCGGGGAAGAGGATCTGATCGGGCAGTGCCGGGTGCCCAGAGGACTGTTCCGGGTCGTGACCTCACGCACGCCGCTCAGCCTGCCGCCGTCGCACTCCCTCTCTCCGCACGGGGTGACGTCGCTGTTGCCCGACGAAGAGACCCGCTGACGCGATGCTGCGGGCCGACCATGCCCCGCTGGTGCCCACCCTTCCTCGGACAGGTCTTCGTTCAGTAGAACGGGTGCTAACTCTGAGCACACCAGCGAGCCGTCATCGCCCCCGGCTCAGGTACACCCTCCGCACGACATCTTCGACATCCGGTTCCTCCACCGACAGATCCCGCACCGCCGCCCGCTCAGAAACCGCCGCAAGCAATGCGGCTGCGGTGGTGACCTCAGGATCGAAGGCCAGCCGCTGCCGCAGCCCATCGGCCTCACTCCCGAGGTGCTCGGCATGCGGCAGGTCGTGCAGGTCAGGAGTCGGCGCGGCAAGATCCACCACCAGCACCCGGCGCATCGCCACCGTCCGCGACAGTCCGGCGAGGCTACCGTCGTACGCCAGACGCCCCTGGTCGACCAGCAGGATGCGCTCGCACAACCGGCTGACGTCACCCATGTCGTGCGTCGTCAGGAGCAGGGTCGTTCCGTGCGCGGTCCGCTCAGCAAGCAAGAACTCCCGCAGACGCTGCTTGCTCACCACGTCCAGGCCGATCGTCGGCTCGTCCAGCACCAGCAGTTCCGGTGAGTGCAGCAGGGCGGCCGCGACCTCCCCCCGCATCCGCTGGCCGAGCGAGAGCTGACGCACCGGAGTCGCGAGAAACTCTCCCAGCTCCATGTTCTCGACCAGTTCGGCGGTGCGCTCACGTTCCCGGTCGCGGCTCAGGTCGTGGATGGCGGACAGGATCCGGAACGATTCGGCCAGGGGCAGGTCCCACCACAGCTGAGATCGCTGGCCGAACACCACTCCCAGCCGGCGGGCCAGTTGCCGGCGCTGCGCCACCGGCTGGAGCCCGCAGGTCAGGGCCGAGCCCGACGAGGGCACGAGAATGCCGGCCAGCATCTTGATGGTGGTGGACTTTCCCGCCCCGTTGGCGCCGATGTAGCCCACCGACTCGCCGGCTTCGATGCTGATCGTCAGGTCGTCGATCGCCGTGATCTCCCGGCTCCTGAATCCCTTGGTACGCAAGCGGAACCGGCGCGTGAGCGCCTCCGTCCGGATGATGGACATCAACCGCCACCTCCCTGATAGTGCCGGGTGCCCGTGCGCCAGGACAGCCCGGCCAGACCCCACATCCAGATCGCCGCCACGGGCGCCAGCCACCCCACCCAGCCAGGAAGGTTCCACGGTGTGGGCAGGCCGAGCAGGGTCAGGGTCGGCAGATATCCGGTGAAGGCCATGGGCACGGCGAAGCCGAAAACGGCAACCAGGGGCTTGCTCCACACCGATCCCGGCTGGTTGGCCGCGTAACGCCCGCCGTAGACCACGCTGTTCGTCATTTCCGCCGCGTCGATCAGGAAGAACTGTGCCCCCGCGGCTGCGACGAAGATGCCCGTGCAGATCGCCGTACCGGTCAGGAGGCTCATCAGGAGAAGAAGGACGCTGCTCGGCGTGAGCGTCACATCGTTGGCGATCAGCCCCACGATCAGCACGGTGATCCCGACCCCCACCCGGCTCAGGCGCCGCAAGCTGATGTCGCTGGTGATCAGCTGCGCCAGAAGCGGCTGAGGTCGCAGGCAGAAGACGTCAAAGGTCCCGGCCCGCAGATAGTCCGGCAGTCTGTCGACGTGCCCGACCAGGAGATCGGCAATGCTGAAGGCAGTGTCGGCCAGGCCGAACACCACGAGTGCGGCCGTCAGGTCCAGGCCACCGATCTCGTCCACGGCCCGGTACAGCACCCAGACCTCCGCCAGCTCCACCAGCCCGATCAGCAGCGAGCTGACCAGGTCCAGCCCGAAGCTGGCTCGATAGCTGCTCTGGGCGCGCATGCGTGCCCCCAGCAGCACTCGGTAGGGCCGGGTCCGATCACCCACCCTGCACCTCCAAGCGACGACGCCCGGCGCTGGTGATCAACCGTCCCAGCAGCAGCACTCCCGCGATCCAGACCAGCTGAACGATCACCGCCTGCCCCGCCGAGAACCCCGTGACCCGTCCGGACAGCACGTCGATCGGGGTCTGCAACATGCAGGGGAAAGGCGTTGCCCGGGCCACCGCGAGCAACCAGCCGGGAAACAAGGTCACCGGCACGAAGAGACCCGCCAGAAAGCCCGAGAGAATCATGTACGCCGTCTGGATCCCCCGCGTCTCCACGCTCCAGAATCCGGCAATGGCCACCAGATAGACCGTCAGGAAAGACAAGGTCGTGCCCGCGACGATGCTGACCGCGCTCAACGCCATGGTCACCGGTTCAAGGGGAAGACGCATGCCCCCGACCAGCACGCCAAGAGCCACCAACGGCACACCTCGAGGCAGCAGCGCGAACAGCGCCCTGCCCACCTCCTGAGCGGTGCTCGCGGTCTGCAGATCCACGGGGCGCAGAAGATCCACGGCAATACTGCCGTCTTTCATCCGGCCGGCGAGATCGCTACGCCCCGAGAGGTTCACCGACCCCAGCAGCGCCTGCGACAACCAGGTGTAGGCGGTGATCGACGCAGCATCGTAGCCCCCGATCTCCCCGCCCCCGGCCCGCACCGCGGCCACCAGAATGCTGGCCTTGAGAAAACCGAAAGTAGCGTTGGCGACCAGCCCGCCCAGCGCGGCCGCCCGGTATCGGGATCCCCGGCGCCAACCGGCGACGAACATCCGCCAGTGGATCCGGAACCACACCCGAGTGCGCATTGTTCTGGATCCTAGCGTCCAGTTTGTCTCTCAGTTCGGGATCACCCATGGTGGACGTCGATGGGCTTCAGTCCCAGCGATGACGTCGAAGCTCGCTGGAGCCCTTCACAGCAAGTGGTCGCAATCTTATGGTCGGCGCCGAGCCGGCGCCTTGGTTGATCTCTTCGATCAGCGCGGAATTTCCCAGGTGGTGACGGTCAGATTCACGGCGTTGTCCTTCGACACGGAGTTGATCACGATACGAGCCATCTTCGTGCGGGCCGGCTCGTTGACGGCCCCGAGTCCGTTGGTCACCGCACAGAGCACGAGGTCCTGACTGACTTCGACTTCCGCGTCGACCGGAGATAGCTGGATTTCCTGGGCACACTCATCGGGAGTGATGGTCGGCGACTTTCCCACGGCCACATCGGCCGACTCGAACCTCAACGTCGGCTGGGCAAATCCCGCACTGAACGCTACGTCGTAGGCGGCACTTTCGGCGTTGACGAGCGGCTGGTCCAGATCGACGTAGCGGGTGTCTCCCGTGACCAATCGCATTTGCACGTCTTCCCGGACCGGCGCGTACGAGGCTCCTGGAGAGGGCAGCTTGGTGACGAGCGGCTCGTCGGTTGTCGTGGGTTCCGCTTCAGTACTGATGGGGTCGGCCGAGGTGGTTGGGTCCGGCGCCGCGGTGGTCGGTGCCGCCGGGTCGGCGCCCGCCCTGGTCTGCTCGGGCGAAGCTGCCTGTACCGATACCGATCCGGCTCGCTCCAGGGCGATGAGCGCGACCACCAAAGAAACCCCAGACAACACTGTCGCCACAAACGCCCACATGAATGGACTGCGCATCCTGGACCACACAGAGTTTCCCCCTAGCAACGTTTCAACGTCTGTGAATTCCACGTCTACCGGCAAGAGGAACGATAGAACCCCAGCTGTGGTCGCGCAGGGATTCTTGGATTCTGCATTTTCGAAGGCCAGGACGTGAGAACTTGGAGAGATGCCAATATCGGGTTTCCGTCTGCGCGGCCGGTCGGCCGAGTTCTGGGTGGCCTGCGTCGGCACCTTGGCAGGCATCATCGGAGCCGCCGCGGCCGTTGCCGTCTTCGTCGTCCCGGCCAAGACCGGTGATGCATCGGCCGACCCGCCGACAAGTACGTCAGGCGCCCTGCCCAGCGCCGGATCGACTCAGACCGGCAGCTCACCGTCGCAAGCCCCTGTCGCGACAGCTTCCGACATCCGCTACCTGACCGATCTGTCACCGAAAGCAGGCGTCGGCTTTCTCGAGACCGAGGGCCGAAACCTTCGCCTGTCCTGCCCGACGAACCAGTCCGACGACGTCCAGCATGAAGTGACCTATGCCCTGCCGGCCGCCTACAGCCAGTTCTCCGCGGAAATGACGGTCGGGGGCGAGGCCGATCCAGAAGCAACGGCTTCAGTTCAGGTGTTCATTCAGCGCCGCTCTGATCGGAATGATATCCGGGTGCAGGTGGGCGACCCGATAGTCCTGAAACAGCAGGCTCGTACATCTTTTACCCGTCCACTCGGTGAAGCAGTTCAGCTCGTTCTCCGCGTTCGGTGCACCTCGAGAACCCAGATCGTGGAACTGAAAGCTCCTCAGCTCACCCGCTGAGCGCCGCTCGCCGATGGGCGCTGGTGGGACGATCTCGCGCACCACCGGGCCCATCGCCTCGGGCGCGCGCACAAGGCTGCCGGCAACCGCGTCGAGCGGGCCGGCCGCGTCCGGTGCTTCGGCGATCTCCTAGGCCAGCAGCGGCTCCGCGTCTCCTGCCCGACCACGAGTAGCTCGCGCTCGTCGGGAAGGCGCCGGAAGAAGGTGCTCTTGGTAAGCCCGGACCTCTCGGTGATCTGCGCGACGGTGGCGGCGTCGTAGCCCTGTTCGACGAAAAGGTCGGGCGCAGCGAGGACAAGTCATTCACGCCCATTGCCTCAAGGCATCGTCGACGAGACACTCGTCCCGTCACAGCCGCTGCTGAGCTTCAGTCTGCGCGATGACATCGAAGAAATCGGCCGCCGCCAGCAGATCACCCGCGATCGTCCGAGCCTGCCGGCTGTCCAGCTCGAACAACTCCCCCATGGCGATCCGCGGCCGGTGCACGTTCTTGCCGATCGGTACGCCGAGCAGGTCGAAGTCAACGCGCTGGGCTACCCGGACCAGCACGTAATCGTCGGCCAGCTGAGTCCGTCCGATGACGCGTTCACGATCAATGGCCTCGGTATCGACCAGTGAGATCTTCGTCCACTGCTGATCGTTCTGCGGCTGAATCTGGCTCATGCACAAGGCCCTTCAAATGCAGGCCCGCGCGTGCCTCCCCCGTTTTCACATGAGGCACGCGCGGGCGGTCCAGGTCAGGCGGGCGGCCTGAAATCATTGAGGACGCCGTTGTCCAGTAGGCAGCAACGGGAAACATCCGGCAGAGGGCACGTTCGCGACTGTGTCATGATGTTCTCTCCGTAAGACGTTTCGCAGTAGCAGTTGTCGACCGGCTGCGCACGGCCTACGGTTCACCGAAATGCCGTCTGGGGGCAAGGCTCGGTTTCCGAGCGGGGGCAACCTGCAACGTCCGAAAACGTCGATCGCACTGTCACGGGGGTGGCAGCACCATGCCAGGATCACAGTTGGTCCGCAGCGAGCTCGGGCTCCGCCTCGAAGCCGCCCGCAAGAAGGCCGGGAAAACACAGAACGACATCGCCGAGGCCAAGATCTTCGGCCTGACGAAACTACGGGAGATCGAGACTGGCGTTCGGGCCGAGCCCGGTGACGTCTGGACGCTGTGCCGGTTCTACGAAGTGGAACCGGGCGAGGCCAAAGAGCTGATTCACCTTGCCGATATGGCCAAGTCAGAGGCGTTCTGGGAAGACAGCCGCGATGCCGTGCCGGGATGGCTGGATCTCTATCTGGCTTGTGAACGGCGATGCTCCAGGCTCGCCTACTGGCATCCCGAACTCGTGCCGGGAGTCTTTCAGACCAGCACTTATGCCGAGGCGGTGATGGACACGGACGGCCCGGCCGATCCAGCCGTAGTCGCCATGCGCTTGAGACTGCGCCAGGAACGCCAGCGATCCATGCTGGAACGCACCGATCGATCCGTTCAGATCGTTCTCGGAGCGGGTACTTTCGACCTTGAAATCGGTTCAGCAGAGGTCATGACTGAACAACGGGCCTTCCTGGGGAAGGTCAACGAGCAACCGGGCGTGGACATCCGCGTCATTCCTCATCGCGCCCGGGCCCACTCCGACCTGGCCGCCCGGTTCTCCCTGATGGACTTCCCGGACAACCAGCGCCCCTCGGTGGTGTACCTCGAAGCCCTCACGGGGGCTCGCTACCTCGAAGGAACGCGGCACGTCAGCGCCTATCGTGAGGCCTTCGCTAACCTTTGCCTCACCAGCGTTCCAATCGAGGAGTTCAAGTGACGAACTACGATGACGGCGGTTGGGTCAAAGCCACGGCTAGCAGCGGTTCTGGTGAGTGCGTGGAAATGCGTCGCACCAGTGAATCTGTGCAGGTCAGGGACAGCAAGCTCGGGGAGAACAGCCCTGTGCAGTCTCTGACTCCGGCCGGCTTCGCCACCTGGCTGGAAAGCGCGAAGAGCGGCGAGCTCGACTCCCTCTCTAGCTGACGACTCGTCCTGGCCGCTCCAAGTCCCCCGGAACGGCCAGGACAGCCCGATGCGCTGATGACCGATAACATCTACCCGGTCACCGCACTGTCGGAGCAAAGCTCTCGAGAAAGCCGACCCTGCAGAAACTCACCCCTCGGCCACCGACCTGGCAGCATCAGAAGGATGGTGCAGAAGAAGCGACGCGCTCCACACCGCTCCGCGACCCGTTCCAGCGCGTCCTTGACCCTGGCCCCGGCCATTCCGCACCGTCCCAGGTAACGGTGAGTCCGCTTCCTCTGCCGCCCGAACTCAGCGATCTACCCGACGATGTGGGCCGTGAACTCGCCCAGCGCGTCGTGACCAGCCTTCTTGATGCACTCAGCCAGACCCGGCACCGGATGGACGCGGAGATGGCGGTCTCGTCGATCTTCGGCACCGTCACGGATGCCATGGACGGCGCCGACGATCGGCAACGCATCGAAGCCATCAGCCTGCTGCTGAAGTACGCCGTGGCCGCGTGTCTGCGGGCCCCGGGTCCGATGGCGCTCGGGCTACTGCTCCTGCTGGCCGATCAGGGTCCCGCGCACGTGCGTGAGCTGGCCCTTCGCGCGGCCGTGCAACTCCAGGAACTGGACATCGTCCCTCCCCGCTGGGCCCGGCCCGTGCCTCTGACGGTGCAGCGGGCCTGGCTCTACGGTGACGTCAGCGGTGTTCAGGCCTCCTGTGGCGTCCACTTTTCCTACGGTCACCGCGAGCACACGCTCATGGTGCTGATCGACCATGTCCTGGGCGGCGGTATCAAGGACACGTGGTTCATCCAGGGCAGCGACGGACTGCGCGCACAGAAGCAGGCCGCGCTGACGGCGGCCGACGACCCGCGCGCCTACTTCCGGAACATTGACGAGAAGGAAGCGCTCAGCTGTCTGCAGGACGCGCTCAGCCGACCGCCCTGCCCGGAACAACCCGACCAGATCGAAGACATCGACGCTTTCCTCTACCTGACCCACACCCGTGCCCGACAGATGGCCGAGGGGATCGGTGAGCCGAGCGTCCCCTTGTACTCGGACATCCTGTGGAGCAACGGAGGCACCATGGCCGAGACCGAGATCCAGGTCGAGGAGATCTTTCAGGTCAAGGTGTTGGTCACGGGCAGCAAGCCGCCGATCTGGCGGCGGCTGGAACTCCCCGACGCGGTCACGCTGCCCGCCCTGCACGAGATCATCCAGGCCGCCTTCGGCTGGAACGGCACCCAGAGCTACGAGTTCGCCTACGGTGCCGGGCGCAACCGCCGGCCTCTGGACGAAGAGCCCAACACTATGCGTTTGTTCTGGCTCTTGAAGGGCATCGGTGAGAAGGCCACCTACACCTACGGCCCCTGGCAGCTCACCCTCGAAATCGAGAAGCTCTTCGACCCGGAGGACGACACTCCGTACCCGCAGTGCACCGGTGGGCGGCAGGCAGCGCCACCCGAGCAGGCCACCACGCCGCCATCGGCGGATGAGAGCGACGCTGCTCAGTTCGAGCTGCCTGCGGTCAATCGGGCTCTGGCTCGTTTCGTTCCGGATTAGTCTCACCTCGCCCAGTCCGGGACCGGCCGAGCCTCGGTAAGGATTCGTCATGCGGGGACACCGTCTGGTCGGGGCACCAGGAGCCATCGACGTGCTCAGCGCCTTTCAGCTTCAACCGCCCAAAGAGGCCGAGAACAGAAACCGGGTTACGCGCTGGGCGGCAGAGGCTTTACCTGGTCCGATGGGGTCTCGAAGGTGAAGCAGGTGTGATGGAAGACCAAGTGGTCGAGCATCACTGTGACGGAACTGAACGCGATCACCCAGCCAGCCGGTCTCGCTCCTGGGTGATCGCTTGCGTCGTGACGGCCGTGGTGATCGGAGCAGGGGCCGGCACGCTCGCCGGGGCCATACCCGGGGTTCCGTTGCGCAGTGGTCCGCTCAAGGCCAACAGCGCTACCGAGATCCTGGCCCCTATCCGCCAGGGCAACACCGGCGTCTTTTGGGGTGTGCTTGAGTTGAACGGCCCACCCAGCGGTTCCATCGTGTTGGACAGCGTTCAGATCGCCAACAACCCCGATGACGTGGAACTACTTCGAGACCCGTATATCTGGGATGAATATCGGTTCTCTCTCATGGAAGACGGCGGGTTCAGCGCATACCCGCTGCCCCTACCTCTGAAGGCTGAGCTGCCGGAGAATCGGGAGATCGACGGTTTCAGACTCACGCCCGGAAGTACACCCCAAGTGATCCTGGAATTCGCCACACCTGAGAAGGCCTCCACCGTGCAGGGAATCAAGGTTCGCTATCACCAAGGCCGACTGGCGTACGAGAAGACGTTCGACATGTCATTTACTCTCTGCCCACCCAGCGATCCGGCCCTCTGCCATTAATGCTGATGGTGGACGCCGATGGGCTCCGGTCCCAGCGACGACGGCTCAGTCATCCGCCGCCGCCAGCAGATCACCCGCTCGGTTCTCGCCGCCCTCATCCATGAAGGGTCACCACGCGTACGCGGGAACTCCCTGTGGCTGGTGTATCGATGAAGGCCTGGGCGATGAGGTTGGGACTGTAGTGCTTGACACCACCTGTCGGTCCAAAGGGGGCATAATCCTGGGTATGGCTGGTGGATTTGAATGGGACGATTACCCGTCGCACACCGCGTTCACCGCGGTTCCGGGAAAGACCGTGGCCGAGGTCAGGAGCTGGCCCCTCTTCGGAGCGTCCTGGCTGTCGATCGATCTGGACGACATAGACCGCATCATCTTCGAGAGAGCTGAACCCTTTATCGGCAACGACCTGGTGATCCTTCACCAGCGTCCCGGTGGAACCTTGATCTGGGAACCCCGTGCCGCCAACCTCGCCTTGGGCGCGGCGATTTCGCGGCCTGCCCGGGAGCAGTCGATGATCATGGGCTCCGTCGTCAGCATTGAAGGTAAAGGAGCGTCGTTCTCCGTGGCCGATGCGAACGGCCTGGTGTCAGCCAGCTCGAACCTCATGGACGATGAGCTCTTCGGGAACGACCCCCGTCGCTACGCCGACAAATTTCACGAGTTCGGGGTCGTTCCTGGACGCCTCACCTTCCTACCGTGCGTGAAACTGGTGGAGTTTGCGACCGGCATGGAAATCCAGCCCCCGCAGAACTGCCCCGAAGGAGAGGAGCTCATCTTCGGGCGGCTCGCCTCCGTCCCCTGAGCTGCTGGAATAACGGCTGAGGGCTCGTCGTGCTGAGCCCTCCCCTGCGCGGGAACTCTCAGTGGCGGGCGCCTCGATGAAAGCCTGAGCAAGAGACGGCAAGGGGCCACTTCAACCATCTGTTGTCGAAGGATCAGCCGCTGGCGTGGAATCCGACACTGGCTCGGCCACAACCAATTCCGCTCTCACCCCGGAAGGTTCGGAGTACGAGGGGTACCAGGGCAACTACGGCAACACCCTGGAGCGCTGGTACCGCCGGGCGGCCGTGGTGATCTGGCCCCGCTCGAAAGACTTCGCCGTCCGTGCCGAGGCCGCACCCTCCTGGGCACTGGACGAACTCGTACAGCGGGCCCAGGGTCCGGACGGCATCGGCGTCACCGCGGACGATCTGAAACCCTTCTGGCGACAGACCATCTCCGCCCTGCGCGACGACCGCTCCGTGCTGGCGAAGACCCTCGCCGCAGCGCACGCGGCCGGCGACCCCGACCTGGCCACCATCCTGCTCGAGCCCTTCACGATCGAGCACGTCGCCGCCCGGCACCTCAGCGCCCTGACCGATCTCACCGCCACGTTCGGCATCGCGTGGACCACCTCTCTGCTCGAGGGCTGGTTCACCGTGAAAATGCACCATTACCTGGGATTCTCCCGCGCGGACTGGATCCGCCAGCTGCCCGAGCTGTGCGCCCGGCCCACCATCACCGGCCGGTCCCGCGCGGCCCAGGAAAGGCGGGCCGCCCAGGAAGGTCTGCAACGCAGCCTCGTCACCCTCGCCTGGCCGTCCCTGGCCCTCCTGCTGAGCCGCACCGCGAGCGCGCAGCCGACCTCGACTGAACGGCAGGAACTGGAGAAGCTCGGCACCGCCCTGAGCGCATGCCTACGCGCCGCCATCACCGTCGAGGCGAGCGACGTACTCACCGCTGTCGCCAAGTTCTCCCGACAGCATCGCCCGCCGTGCTGAGTGCCCTGCGCGACGCCGCCGAGCAGGATCCTGGCTCTGATTGGGAACCCGTCTTCATCACCCTCGGCGCCGCCGAGGCAAAGCTCCTGAGCAAGCGCCTCGACACTCCCGTCCGCTCCCCCGGCGACTGGTCGATCGCTCTGCGGTCCGGCTGCACCTGCGACCTGTGCCAGACCCTCACGGCGTTCCTGGCCTCACCCCAGCAACAGACCAAGGACTGGCCGCTGGCCAAGAACTCCCGCTCTCACATCCACTCCCGCATCGACAGCGCCGAGTTGCCCGTCACCCACGTCACCCGCCGCCAGGGACGCCCGTTCGTGCTGGTCCTGACCAAGACACGAGCCCTGTTCACCCGGGACGAACAGCAGCGAGCCCGCGACCAGGACGACCTGGAATGGCTGACGGCACAGGGGATGGCCGGGTAGCCGACGGGACAGTAAGGACCACCTTCGTTCGTGATCAGGCAAACCTTCCCCGGGGAAGTGGCGGCACCTCCCCAGGGAAGGCTGGTGGGCCGGCCTCGGTACCCGCCGGTGCGCCCCCCGACGAACAGCAGCGAAGCGTTACCACTTGATGTAGATTGAATCTACATAGATGCGATCTACCTTGGGGGCTTCCGTTGTTCGTAGGCCGGCGCACCGAACTGTCCCTGCTGACAAAACGGATCCGGCACATCACCCAGACAGGGACCGGCCTTGCGGTCGCCATCCGGGGGCGGCGCCAGGTCGGCAAGTCCCGCCTGGTCCAGGAGCTGTGTGACCGGTCCGGGCTCCCTTACCTCTACTACACCGCCGTCAAGGGCGCCTCGACCACCGAGTCGACCACCGATTTACTCGCTGCCCTCACCGAGTCAGACTTGCCCGTCGACCGGGCTCTTCTGCCGACAAGCCCGGCCGGTGGCTGGGGAGACATGCTGCGCGTGCTGGCCGGTGCGCTGCCCGACCGGCCCAGCATCGTCGTGCTCGACGAGTTGCCCTGGCTGGCGGAGCAGGACGACACCTTCGACGGGCATCTCCAGGTGGCCTGGGACCGCCTGCTGTCACGCCGGCCGGTGTTGCTGCTCCTGCTCGGCAGCGACCTGCACATGATGCAGCGGTTCACCGCCTACGAGCGCCCTTTCTACGGCCGCGCCGACACCCTCGTGCTCGGGCCACTGAACCTGGGCGAGACAGCGGCAGCCACGTCGCTCACCGGCACCGATGCCATCGACGCCCACATGATCACCGGAGGCCTTCCCGGTATTCTCCTGCGCTGGCCGGCCGGCATCCCCGCGGAGGACTACCTGCGCGATGAGTGCACCGACCCGGCCTCGCCGGTGTTCACCGTGCCGGAACAGTCACTGGCATCGGAGTTTCCAGGTCCCGATGTGGCCCGCCGGGTGCTGGAGGCCGTCGGGGGCGACACCCGGGCCTTCACCAGCATCGCCAGTGCGGCAGGCGGCCAGGACGGACAGGTGAGTTCAGGCACCCTGTCGCCCCTGCTGCGCCGGCTCACCGACGACAAGCAGGTGCTGGCCACCGACCAGCCACTGTCGACCTCCGGCGGAAAACCCGCCCTCTACCGGGTGGCCGACAGCAACCTGCGCCTATACCTGGCGGTCCTCAGAGAGGTTCACAATCTTTCCCGACGCGGCCGGCCAGACGTCGGCTTCCGCCTGTTCCAGAACCGGTGGAGCAGCTGGCGCGGGCGTGCCGTTGAGCCTCTGGTCCGGCTGTCCCTCGAACAGGCCGCTCTGACCGGCGACCTGGACTGGCCCCAGGTCCAGGTGGTCGGTGGCTGGTGGAACCGGCGCTTCGATCCCGAGATCGACCTGGTCGGAGCCGACCGCGGGCCCATTGCCTCCCACATCCACTTCTGCGGGTCACTGAAGTGGCTGGGAACCCCCTTCGACTCCCACGACCTGCGTCAGCTGCGCGAAGGATCAAACCAGATACCAGGTTTCGACGATCAGCGCACCGGTCTCGTGGTCGTCTCCCGTTCCGGAGTGAACCTGCCCGACCAAAGCGTCGACCTGATCTGGGGACCGGACGACGTGGTGGCCGCCTGGCAGGAGTGAGTAGTTCACCTCCTCGGTGATCATCTATCGTGGTGCGCGCTGGAGCGGATGAATCGTGAATAGTTCTATGCCGCCATGAGTAGCCTCGACGAGGAGCGGCTTGTCCCGTCTCCCCGGCCACCAGGCATTCATCACCTTCGCCCAAGGCATCGGGGCGACAATGCCGGCGAAGGCACAACGCATCGCCATCGAACGCCGCCGGGGCTGAGCAGAACGCGGCCCCAGTCGCCTGAGATCAGTGAGGACGTTGTTGTCCAGTTAGCAGGGGCAGTCGCCGTCGACGGTCTGCACTCTTTACCCAATAAACTCTTTCAGGTCAGGTCTTCTGGCCCACCAGGAAGCCGTAAGTGCCGACCCTCATCCTGCATCGCATGAAGAAGCTCAAAACCTTGTTGAGCCGTCACTTCCCTGGACTTCACCGCGATCCGCACCAAGTCCAGCGTCTCGTACGTCTCCAGTTTCTGACTTCGGGCGTAGCGCAGGGCCTCTCGATCGTCCGACACCCACCAAGAGCCGGCGAACTCGGCCGAATTCTTGATCAAATAGCAGGTCTGGGCCTCTCCGAGATGCTGCGTCGCCCGGCTGCTGGTCCCACCGAAGACGGCACGACGAATTCGTTCAACAGCCTGCTGACCTTGACGATCGGTAACCTCGATCGGTAGGCCGAGCCAACCATCGAATGACAGGCTAGTGAGATCGGGCCATGTGGCGCTGGACCTCTGCGCCTCACGCGCCACCGCATCAGTCCAGCGACCTCGCCCGGACATGATCTGCCTGAGCAGCGAAAGCTTCTTGATAGCAGCAAAATTGCAGAGAACGGTGTTGTCAGGAAACACGAAGTGCGACACAGCCGGCAAGTCACCTTTAGTGCGATTCGAGTGATTCCCGCAGACTATCAACACCTACGCCCAGGAGCGCCGCATAGGGACGCAGCGTCGCTTCTCCGGTCTCATAGGCTTGGTAGGCATCACGGCACAGCAAACCAGGGGGCCTGGGGCGACTGGCCTTAGAGACCAGACCGGCGTAAACAGCGCTGCGCCCGGCCATTGCAGCGGCCTTCGCGCTGCTCAACTTCCTGAACTGGTCACATACATCTGAGTCGATGAGCCCTAGATCCTTGAGCCGCAGGGCCAGACTGCTCGGCGAAACCGCTAGCTCGTCAGCCAACCGGGCGAATGAAGTCTCGTCGATTTTCGAAGTCCCGGCCTCCGCCCTCAAGCGTTCCAGGGGCATCAAGAGTGTAGCAGCAAAGGCATTGGCCTGGCGTTCACTCTGGTCCAGCCGGTACTCGGCGTCATAGACGTTCGCATCGACATGAAGTTGCTGGTCATCACCGTTCAGGAGATGGCCTAGCTCATGGGCGATGGTGAAACGCTGGCGAGCCGGTATCTGTGAGGTGCCCACCAGAATGAGTTTCACCTCATCGCTGGAGACCGACAAGCCATCGAAGCCTGGTCCCAATGCGCAGACAGTCACGTCAGCGCCGAAGGCAGCCTCTATGACCTCGGCAAATTCTGGCTCGGCTACCGAACGTCCGACCGCAGTAATGTGCGCTCGGGCCGCCTCGGCCTGTTCTTCCGCAGCCCTCTGCTGCAGGTCAAGACCGCGCCAGGGCTGCCCGAAACCCAGAAATGCCATGTCTGATCTCGTGGTGCTGAGCCTTTGGGCCTCTTCAAGCGCCAGGGCGGCAGTGCCGCCGGTCGAGCGTGCCGCAACGGCCAGCTCCGGCTCAACCCCGGTAATGAGCCAATCCACGGTGACACCACACTGCTCCGACACCTGGGCAAGATCCAGGGAGCTGAACCGCCGGCTTCCACCGAGCGACTTGGAGAGTTTGGTGGCGTCGAGACCGATGCGCTCAGCAAAATCCCGATGCGTGAACCCCGATACGGCGATCAGCTCGCGCACGCGGTCAGCTGTGGTCGACATGAGAAACACCGTACAAACAAGTTGCGATAATCGCAATCCAGCCGAAGGTCGAATGGACTGAGTCGCGACACCATGGCGGCGGCGCGAAATCTGCACCAGGTACTCTTCGCCACCGATGACGACGCGTAGGCCGGCGCCCGGGCTGAGGCTGTGGTCAGCATGGCCCGCCTGCCCCATCTGGCGGTCGAGGTGATCGGCATGGAGGCCCAGCGGCTCGGTGCGCCGCCGATGCAGGTGGTGGAAACGTCAAGATCGGCACGTTCACCACCGGTGAGGACGAGGAACTGGACGCTGCGGTGGACGAGGTGCGCCGGCGTCGGGCGTTCTCCAGCCGCGATCTCACCGTCGGGCCGAGAGAAGATCACCGACGATCGCCTGCGCCCACGGCGGGGCGTCCAGACGTCTCCGGGTTCGGCTCTGACACCGGTCTCTATCTTCCTCCTCCACCGGATGGGTGGCCCGTGTGATCGCGGATAATCCGCTGGTGATTCACCTCGCTGACATGGCCACGTCGGAGGCGTTCTGGAAAGACAGCCGGAATGCCGTGCCGGGGTGGTTCGAACTCCACCTGGCCTGCGAAAGGCCTGCGTGCGGGCCTGCTTGACCTTCGACTCCGCGCTTTCGGCCTGCACGCAGTTCCGCTACAGATAAGAACTCTGGCCGACCGAGAGGCCACCGCGAGATAAGCTGTAACTGAATGGAATCGATCCAGATCCTAACGTGACCGCTAGTCGCGGAACGTGTTTCGGCGTACCCGTCGAGTGGCAAGCTGGCAAACTGGAGACGACTGAGGCTATTGTCTGGAAAGCCAACCATTCCCTTGGAAATGACGCCCGCCATGTCGACTTCTGCCGCTTCCCGCCGATCCCTGCTTGTTTCCGGCGGCGCTGCCGCGTTAGGTATCGGCCTTCTCGGGGCCGGTTCCGGTTCCGCCCAGGCCGCGGTCTCCCGCTCCGCCGCCGTCACCACCCCTCAGGCCGCCCTGGAACGACTGCTCAGGGGCAACCGCCGCTTCATTACTGGGCATGCCCGTCACCCCGACCAGACCGTCACCCACCTGCACGAGATTGCTTCCGGTCAGCATCCTTTCGTCACCACAATCGGTTGTGCCGACTCCCGCGTCTCCCCCGAGATCTTGTTCGACGAGGGCCTGGGCGACATCTTCGACAACCGGGTGGCCGGTAACCTGGTCGACGACTTGCTCCTGGGCAGCGTCGAGTTCGCCGTCGAGGAATTCGCCACCCCACTGATCCTGGTGCTCGGGCACGAGCGCTGCGGCGCGATCAGCGCCGCCGTCGAGGCGCTGGAGTCCGGTAGCACCCCGGCCGGCCACATCGGCACCATCGTCGAGGCGCTACGCCCGGTCGTCGAGCCGCTGCTGGGCACCTCCGCCGATCCCGCCGAGACGATCGAGGCCGCGGTACGCGCCAACGTGCGGGCCCAGGTGCAAGCACTGACCGAGCAGAGCTCGCTGATCGCCGAGCGCGTGGCCAAGGGTGAGGTGCGGGTGCTGGGTGCCCGTTACGACCTGGACAACGGCAAGGTCACGCTCGTCCACTGACCCTCGCCAATGCGGTAATCAGGAGTTCCTGCCTCCAGGAAACCCAGTCATGCTGATGCCCCTCGCGCTCGGTAATCCGAGGCGAGGGGCATCAATGGTGGACGCCGATGGGCTGCGGTCCCAGCGACGACGGCTCAGTATCCCGCCGCCGCCAGCAGATCACCGCTCAGTTCTCGCCGCCCTCGCCCATGACGGCCAGCAATTCGGCCATCCGCTCCTTGCCTCGGGACTTCTCCAGGTTCACCCATTCCTTACCCTCGGCCGCGATCCCCTCCAGCACGTGCAGGGTGTTGTTGAGACCGGCCGCGTCAAAGGTCACCTTCGACACGACGCCCGGGGTGTCTTCCGGATCCACTTCGTCTCCAACACCCGCACCGTCCACCGGGATATCGAACTTCTGGCCGTCGAGAAGACGCAGTTCGAACATCTCGTGCCCACTGTCGCCCTCGGCCACGTAGACCGAGGAGACCGTCCCGAAGCTATAGTTCGTGCGCTTTTCCTTGCTGAAAACCGCCTCTGCGAATTCCAGCTCGGTACTCACCTGACGAACGCCCTCATGGGTGATCAGGAACACCAGCAGCCGGTACCGCGTGTACCTCCACGGTCCGTTCACCACGCGTGCTCGAGAGCTTCCGGGGGCGGGTGCCTCGATGAAGGCCTGTGCGATGAGGTCGTCAGGTGCCACGTGGTAATGATCCAGCAGCTTCTGCATCAAGATCTTCCGATCGCAGTCCAGCCAGGTCGCCATCTCCGTCTCGCTGGGGCGATCGGCCAGCTTCTGGGTCCAGCGCTCGTAGGCCTCCATGCTGTGGGCCAGAACGGCCTCGGCCTCGCGCGACTCCCGTTTGAAGCGATCCTTCTCAGACACCAGGCCGATCCAGCGCGGTGCACCGACGCGAACGGCACCGACGGCAACGACTGTCATGAGGAGGGCTTGGAGCGGCTGCGCGCGGAAGGCCTCCATGACCAGGAGCAAGCCGAAGATGGTGAACGCGGTCAGGCCCAGGGCAGTGTTGCGTTTGGTCTCCGTAGAGGCGCCCAATTCTCTTCGGTACTGCCAGAGTGCGCCCGTCTCCCATTGTGTCCGAACGACGCTCACCCGGCGGCGGACCAGCCAGGCGAGCTGTGGATGCTTGACGTCGCTCTCCCGGAAGATCTCGACGATCTCATTGCGGATCAGCCGACGAATGCCGGCGGTCTGCTGCTGCCACGAAGTACGTTCCGTGTCTCGCGGCACGTACGTGCCGAAGTAGCGATCGAAGTAACGATCAATCCCTTCGGCGAAGCCGCCCTTGGGAGGTGCGGTCATCTCAGGCAGTTCCCCGAAGAGCACTTTCTCCCTGGCCCGTACAGCATCCTTGGCGGCCAGCCAGTGAACCCCGTCCACCAACAGACGATAACCACCGAAGAGCGCCGGAAGGACGGCGACCGCATGCCAGCCGGCCGTGCCGTGCAGGACCAGAATGGCCAGACACAAGACAGCGACGGCGAAGACCAGGCCGCACACCACCAGAACGACCGAGGTCAGGTCGTCGGCCCGGACCGGTTCGGGATAGTAGCGCCGTGGCCGTGCGGGCACCGGCTGAAAGTATTTCCAGACTCTTTGGACCCGCGCATCTTTCAGCTGGTTCTCCGTGGCCTGCTGAACTGCCCGATTCCAGAGATTCCTTTCCTCAGGTCCCTTGAGGAGAAGCTCCAGATGCTGAAAGATTTTGTCTTGCTGTACCTTCCCCAAGCGATCAAACCGTGGGTCCGGAGGATGATCCTGATCATCGTTCTGAGCGATCAGCAGGCTCCGAATGGTTGTCACACCATCGGCCCAGGCATCGTGCCGGGCGGGTCGATACTGTTTCAGGCGCTCCCGCAGTCGCCGATGATCGGGATCGGTCAGTTGCAGAAGCGTCTTCCCGCTCAGCAGCGCCAGCAGCCAGTGAAACATCACATCGCTGCCGCTGTGGCCTCTTGCCATCGCCAAGTCGATGTACTGCCGGGCCGTTTCCGGAGCACCGGTATCCAGATAGTTCACACCGATCTGGTAGCGCCGGGCCGGTGAATCGTCAGGAGCTGTCTGAAAGATGACATCGCCGCGGATGGTCTGCACCTGCATCGCGACGAACGCGGAGTCCGCGGCAATGTTGTTTCCCTCGCGCACGTCATCGAGCATCACGTCAGCCCCCGGACCAGTGTGAGAATCGTCGACAGCTTCGAGGCCAGATCGGCCAGATCCCCGACCAGCCCTCGCAGTTTCTTCAAGGCGACGACCACCAAGCCCGTAGATGCAGGCTTTTCCGAGATGATCGATGCATCCACGACCGCCAGCTCGGCTGCTGCCGCTTCGTACGTGGCTTCGTCCAGCCGTCCTTCCCGACGAGCCTGATCGAGGTCCAGCCGGAATTGCTTGATCTCCTTCGCCAGGTCGAGCTCCTGGTCCTGATCGGCACCCATCCGAACGCCACCGTAGATCGTGCCCGCCTGCACTCCCACGCGGGCGTTGCCCATCGCGATGTTCTGATGGGACCCACTCATGGCGGTCCTCCTCTCCGTAGGACGTGCGTCGTGAGGCTGAGAGGGTGCGGACCGGCCCAGTTGTTCGGCCATGGCCAGCGCGAAGGCCGCCGCATGACGGGCTGCTTCCGGTTGTCGCTTCCGGTCGGTGGCAGCCATCTTGCTTCCATCGGCCCGGTCACTGATACCCCGCACCACCACAACAGGAAGGGATCCGTTCAGGTGCCCAGCCTGAGCAACCCCCGCGCTCTCCATCTCGATCGCCAGCGCGTCGTTGTAGTGAGCTTCGACCCATCGCCCGGGTGGTGCGTCCGCGGAGTTCAGCACGACTTCACCAGCTGCGATGGGGCCGAAATGCACGGATGGACGAACGCTTCCCGCGGAAGTCGGTTTCCACCAGGCCCCGTCTCCGGCCAGTTCGCGCGCCAGCTGATCGGCGCTGTGCGAGGTCTCCCAGACGCGGGGCCGGCTCTTCATCCCGTCGTTCTCACTGAGCGCGCCATGATAGGCGTACACGTGGGTGGCCACGACAACGTCACCGAGTTCGATCTGCGACTGCAGTGCTCCCGCAACGCCCACGAAAATAACTGCCGCCGGTCTGAACTCAGCCATAGCTCGTTCGGCCAGAACCGCTGCCGAATGATTGCCCTTGCCGACGAGCGCAAGCACCACTTCACTCGTTCCCCCGCTCACCCGACCTCTTCGGAAGCGAGTTCCGTGCTGGTGCAGGTACGGACGAACGTCTTCCAGACCTTGCTCGATCGCCTGGCGTTCCAAATCGAGAGCGGTGAGAACAACAACCGGCCGGTTACTCATTCGAGCGTCCTTTCAGACATCAACGGTTCTCCGCTACGCACGATCGGTGGGTAGAGCGAAACCTGGGTACCGGCCCTGAAGAGCTTCGCCGGTCGACCGGTTCCGGGTTTTCGAGACGATCCTTCCGGAACAATGAACCCCTCTACCCGATGCACCTTTCGATAGAAGTTCCTGGGATCCAGACGCACTCCCCAGACCGCCTCATAGACCTGTTGCAGCTCAGAGATGGTGAACGTGGACGCGCAGAAAGCTGTTGCCAGCGAGGAATGCTCAAGCTTCGCACGAGCCATCTCGACACCATCGACAATGATCCGCCGATGATCGAAGGCAACCCTGAATCCGTCCGCCAAAACCTGATCCACCGGCCACCAGCCCGCTTGCGCGGCGTCCGTGCCCGCGACCGGCTCGGGCAGACGCGGGGCGATGGCCAGGTGCGCCACCGACACCACCCGGCCTCGGGGATCCCGGCCCGGTTCCCCATACACGCCCAGCTGCTCCAGGTGCACGGTCCCAGCCGCCAGCCCAGCCTCCTCCGCAAGCTCACGGTGCGCCGCAGCGACTATGCCCTCCTCGTCATCACGCAGGAAGCCTCCCGGAAGAGCGAAATCGCCCCGGTACGGCTGGATCCCCCGCTCGACCATCAGCAGGTGCAGCCTCGAACCGCGCAGCGTGAGGATGACCAGGTCCACGGCCAGAAGGACAGATGGCGGAACCCATGAATCTTCGACAATTGGGGCGGACATGTCCCGACCATAGCTTTTTGTCCGAAGGACATAAAGGAGCGGATTTCAATCCCGCACTTGAGGCTCAGCAGCACCCGGATCTCGCTCACACTGTTGCCAGTGGGGCTTTTGTGGTTTTTGGGGCTAGTCTTCCTGGATGGTCGAGGCGCCCCTGCCCTGGAAACAGCCCCGCGTCCTGATCGCTCCGTCGTACGGGGACCCAGCGGTCCGCAAGCGCTGGCACGACACCATGGAAGCGCCCATCTCCTTCACCGCGGCCCGGATCTCCCAGCACCTCGACGCCGGTGAGCTCGACCAACTGCGTCAGCACCACCCAGACAGCACCGCACGCCTCTGGGGTGCCAAACCACGCTTCGATGCGGCGATCGACCAGCTGTCGACCGGAGACCTGGTTCTCTTCACCGGCCAGAGCCGGCTACGCGCCATCGGGACGTTCGGTTTCAAGACGAGGAACGAGCGGCTGGCCGACGAGCTCTGGCCACCGGCGCCGGGCGAGGCGGGCTGGACCAACGTCTACAGCGTCACCGATCTCCTGCCGGTGCAGGGAATCAGCTACCC
The DNA here is from genome assembly GCF_030269305.1 of Kineosporia sp. NBRC 101731. NCBI lineage: Bacteria > Bacillati > Actinomycetota > Actinomycetes > Kineosporiales > Kineosporiaceae > Kineosporia > Kineosporia sp. NBRC 101731. The sequence goes on along the minus strand of NZ_BSTC01000013.1, from coordinate 162,632 downwards.
GGAGCTGGCTACGTACCTGGGGTACGGCGAGAAGTATCCGTTCCAGGGCACGCTGCTCGTGTCGGCTGAGCAGGCGTCCCGGGTCATCGCCAACTTGGGCATCGAGGTTCACGGCAGCCAAGACGTCGAGGAGTCGGCGGACGTAGCCGCTCTCCTTCCGGTGTACGGCCGGATCCCTCTCGAACGCATGCACGTCAGCGAGAGCGCTTACGACCAGCACGCGCGCACGATCAGCATCCACCGGGTCGAGGCATTACTGGTCCAGCGGTACGCGGCGTCCAGGCCGGACCAGGCCATCGAGCGCATCCGCACGGAGACTGGGTACACCGACCTCTACGTGCCCGCCGAGAAGGATCTGATCGAGGCGAAGCGCGGCGCCGGCCACGGTTTCGTTCGCGAGGCTCTGGCGCAGCTGCTCGACTACAGCACTCACACCGACGTACCGATCGACCGCCTGACCGCGCTCTTCCCCAGCCGCCCCGCGGATCGAGGGATTCAGCTGCTGAATCGGTTCGGCATCGACTGCCTCTACTACGACGCCCCGGAAGATCGGTTCACACGAGTTCCTACGTCTGCAGAAGCGTTCAAGGCCGTTCGAACGCTGTAGTCACGTTCCTCAGGGACGACGACCCGCGGAACGACACCTTCCACATCGAAGAGCTGGAACTGGTTCGCAGTGCTGGTCTTTCCCTCTCAATATCGACTCTCAAAGACTCCACTGTCCTCCGCAAGGCCGTGACCCGCCACGGTAGATGGGCTCTACAGCCATCCAGAACTGGCACCTTGCATCACCCGAGATCGATGAGAAGGCGGCAGTGCCGGGGAACCTCCGCCGGCAGTGGACGCGTTCCTAGCTGTGTCATGATGGTCTCTCCGTAAGACGTTTCGCAGTAGCAGTTGTCGACCCACATCGACCAGCTGCGTTCACGGCTTACGGTTCACCGCAATGCCATCTGGGGCAAGGCTCGGTTTCCGAGCGGGGGCAACCTGCAACGTTCCAAATCGTCGATCACACTGTCACGGGGGTGGCAGCACCATGCCAGGATCACAGTTGGCCCGCAGCGAGCTGGGGCTTCGTCTCGAAGCCGCCCGCAAGAAGGCCGGGAAAACCCAGAGCGACATCGCCGAGGCCAAGATCTTCGGCCTGACGAAATTACGGGAGATCGAGACCGGGGTTCGAGCCGAGCCCGGAGACGTTTGGACGTTGTGCCGGTTCTACGAGGTAGGGCCGGACGAGGCCAAAGAGCTGATTCATCTGGCTGACATGGCCAAGTCGGAGGCGTTCTGGGAAGACAGCCGAGACGCTGTGCCAGGGTGGTTCGATCTTTACCTGGCATGCGAGCGTTACTGTTCGAAACTGTCGTACTGGCATCCTGAGTTGGTGCCAGGCATCCTCCAGATGCCCGGGTACGCCAGGGCTGCCTCCGATACATCGGGCACCAGCGACCCTGCCATCATCCGCAAGCGTCTCGCCGTTCTCGATCAACGACGACGAGCCATGCTCGAGCGCGAAGACAGGAACGTAGAGATCGTCCTTGGCCCCGGCACCTTCGAAAGCCAACTCGGGTCAGCAGAAGCCATGACCGAGCAGCGGGAAGCCCTGACCGCTTTCAATAAACTCCCCGGCATCGATATCCGTGTCATCCCTCGACGCTCCGACATCCACCCCGGGATGACGGCCCGGTTCACGCTGATGGACTTCCCTGACGACCGACGCCCGTCCGTCGTGTACCTCGAAGCGCTAACGGGTGCCCGATACCTCGAAGGGAAGCGGCACGTCTCGGCCTATCGTCAGGCCTTCGCTAAAATTCGGAGCGTCAGCATTCCCATTGAGGAGTACACATGACGAACCGCAGCGACGGTAGATGGATCAAGGCAAGCGCCAGCAGCGACGGCGCGGAATGCGTAGAGATGCGCCCGGCCGGCCCCAGCGTCCAGGTCAGGGACAGCAAGCTCGGCCACCGCAGCCCCATCCACACGATGACTCGTGCCGGGTTCGCCACCTGGCTCGCCAGCGCCAAGTCCGGTGAGCTCGACCAGCTGTCCCGTTGAAGTAGCGCTTCGGCCGCCCCACTTTTGAGTGGGGCGGCCTTCGTTTGCGCCCAGAATGGTTCTGCCCGATAGCGCACAGTCCCGCGACTACCTATGGTCACGCAATGGAACGTTCGGTAGGGTTCGCGCCTTAAGGCATCGTCGCAGCGGAGGGGCGCCCTGGTGTCACGGATTGACGAGCTCGCAGAATTGATCAGCGGTGTGGCCAGCAAAATCGATGAGGCCACAGCCGAGGCGACCGGCGCTGCCCAGGAGGCCGAAGAGATCGCCACGGCCGCCGAGGCGCTGGGGGCCGAATCCATGGTCGAAGGCCTGCGCCTGGCCAAGGAGCAGCTGGAGGCGTTGGCCGACGCACTCCAAGGCGCATCCGACCGGGCCGGCGAGATCCAGGCTCTGACCTTGAGCGTGGCCGAGGGGACTTGAAGAGAGCGGGCTACGCGTCCTTCGGCTCCCGTCCCTGGGAAAAATGAGAAGACAGGGAAACCGAGCAAGCGGCAGCGGCTGGCCGACTTAGCAGTCCAACAGGCAGGAGACGTTGGTGACGCCGTCACCTACTTCGATCACGTCGTCAAAGCCTCACACGATGGCTTTCGAAAGCTGCCCGACCCACCGACTGCTACCCAGACCGAGACGCGCACAGCCGGATCCCCGCCCAGCATCTCGCCTGCACAGGCAACAGGCACTGACGTCCCGACCGCAGCCAATGCAATCCTGGCCGCAAGCGTGCTCTTCCTCCGAGGCAAGTATGCTGGTCAGCAGATTCTCCGGGGCATCACCGCCCCGGAGCCTGATGCCGGACCCGAGGTACGTTCACCGAAGAATCCTCATCCATAGAGGGCCCCTGAGTGAGTACGCTCGCCGCAGGGTCCATCCAGGCGTTGAAGACTACGCACCAGAATTCTTTCGCAACTTCACACGAGGGTCTGAATGTCTGACGATGTGATCAAGAAGTACCTCCGCCTGGTTCTTGGAGTCGATGGAGCACCCACCGTGGGCCCCTCCGACCTCGACGTCAAAACATCTATTCTTGCTAGTCTCGCAGCGTTGTCCGTGGCGCTGGAGAAGGTTCTCCCCGACGACGCCCAGCGAGAGCAGATCAGCTCGCTCGTAGCGCAGATCCGCGAGACGTGGGTCAAGTCCGATGCTCTCAACCCGGTTCTTGCCGAACGCATCATCCTGACTCTCCAAGGCCAGGACGGACTGATAGACGATGTTCCCGCGGCCGAACTGGCCACAGCCGAGAACCTCATCACTTATGGAATTCTCCACGAGACCGGCACTACCGGGGACTCTTTCGAAGCCTTCCTCGACGACGTCATCCAGTTTCTGAATGACTGACCGAGTCCGCTCCAGGAGGACGAGAGCGACATGGCCGAAAGCCACCATCGGCTAGACCATCTCGTCACGATTTCGCTCGCTTTCGACACGGAAAAGTTGGAGTCCGCGTTCGAAGAGGCTCCTTGGCCAAGCGTCGTGTCAGCGCTCACGGGAGCCTTCACAGCGGCCGCCCAGTGCGCCACGAGAACGATGGACGACCCAGCGAGACACGACTTCTTTCGCCGAGTCGCTGCTTCGTCCAACGGCGAGGTCCAGGCCTGGATGGTTGATGCTGCCTTTCGGCTCATCGACGGCGATCCCGATACCCTGGCAGGCATCAAGTCGGACGCCATGACAGCAACTCTCATCGACGGGCTTCGCCTTCTGACCACCGATTACCTGACGTCCCAACAGGCTCAGGAGCTCCTACCTGTCGCCCTTGAGCAAGCTCATCAGCTCCAGCCGATTCTGGACGCACTTCCGATTGAACAAAATTCGCTCTCCGAACTCGGGTAAGCCACTCGTCGTCGATTTCGTTCACCCACGCACTGAGGAAATCGCAGGCAATTCGAGTTAGGTGAAATGTCTGAGATCATTGAGGACGTCGTTGCCCAGTCGGTAGGAGCAGTTGTCAGCATCATCTTGCTTCCTCCAGGATCATGCCGGGTTCAGCATGTCCAGGGTCCGGGGGTATGTCCCGAAGACCTCAACCGATTCACCTTCGGCCTGGGCAAGACCGGCCAGTGCGCCCTGGGCCTGCGTGAGCAGGCGGTTGAGCCCTGTCTGGATGGTCGAACACTGCCCTTCGATCTTGTCTGCCCCCTTGCGGATCGTGCCGGCAGCCTTGTGAATCTCGTCGATCTTCATGAGCAGGCCCAAGGCCTCGGTGATCTTCTCCTCGGCGGTCTGCACGTTTTCGACGTCCCGACGGGAGCTGGCCGAGATAGCTGCGACTCGGAGGATCTGGACGACGGTGCGCAGGAGCTGCGGATCGTCGGTACTGGGCTCGAAGGCCATCACGATCCGCCGGGAGCCGATGCAGCGAATGCTGTGCCCGCCATTCTGCGCAGTGCTCGGCACCAGACCCAGGGAGGCGGCAGCCTCACGGTTGCGTTCGGCCTCGTCGAGGTAGTCGTTCCAAGCGGTCCGGTTCGAGTCGCTCATCTCCAGCACCAGCCGGGCGAGGCCGCCATTGACGACCAGCACGCCATCGCCCTTCTTGCTCCGGGCCACAACCCCGACGGTGGCTCCCGTGTTGGTGTACTCGTCACCGAGGCCACCAGCGATCTCCTCCATCACCTGGTGCACAGCATCGGCGTAGGTGTCACCCTTGAGCGGCGTGACCTTGGCCAGCTTTTCCACCGATTCCTTCGCCGAGGTCGAAACCTTCACTGCTGTCGTCAGCTCGTCGACCTTGGCGACCAACGCCAGGTGGTTCTTCTCCAGCTCAGCGTTCAGCGCTACCTGCTGCTCCTGAAGGGCTTTCGTGTGCTTGGCCATCGGTGACGTCGGATCGGTCGGGTCGAACTGCCGGGCCGCCTTGGCCAGCAGCGTCTGGGTCTGCTCGGTGCTGCGCGTGTCCAGCTTCTGCCCAAAGGCCTCGAGCAACGGTGCCAGCCGATCGACCAGTTCCGGCTGCTCGCCACCCACGAGGCGCTGGATTTCGGCGCGCAAGGCCTTCGATGCCTCATCCACATTGTCGGAAAAGGCCTTTCGCGTCTGTTCGCTCGCCTGAGTGATCTGCTTCTTCGTCTCCTCGGAGACCTTCTGCAGGGTGTCCGCAACCTGGGTCACGGTCTCGCTGGTGGCCTCGGCGGCCCTGGTGGTGGCCTCGCTGGTCCGGGTGCCGACTTCACTGACCAAGCGCTCGAGGTCGAACTTCTCCTGGGTGCCGCCGGCCGAGGTGATGGCGTGGGCGCCGATCAGGAGTGCCTGGTTGACGAACCGGGAAAGGTCGGCACCGGTCATTTCCGAGGCGGTAATGGCCTCGCCCCGACGACCGGTCGACCAGCGCAGTGCCTCGGTGACGACAGCGGGATCGGTGACGGTCAGTTCACGGATGATGACGGACGAGGTGGTCATGTCGTACGAAACGCTACACAGAGACTGGTCAGTGGTGATCAACATCGGGGCTTACCTCCGAGGTGAGGCGCCTGGTAGATGGCCGGTCGGCCGAAGAGTGGGCGCATTCACAGAATGACCGCCCACCAGGCAATATTCGACTCATTCGCTGATAACGAGGGTTATCAAGAGATCGAAAGAATTCTCACCGGATCTTGGCTACAGTTCCACTACTGAACGCCGCAGGAACCGCACGGTCAGAACATGAAGTGCACCTCCCACACGGCAAGGGCAAGAACCGAGGAGAAGGGATGCGACATGGCGCCTGAAATGCTGGAGCCGACGCTTGACTCCCCGGTGTACCAGAAAACCCCCCTCCTGGTCTCTATGTCCGAGATAGCGGTTTTTGCGAAGGTGAAGCGGCCCGTGGTCTCTACGTGGCGTCGGCGGCACCCGGACTTCCCTCAGCCCGTGGCAGAAAGCGCAGGCAGGCCGCTGTTCGACGGTGAGCAACTGGTCGACTGGCTGATCACCTCCCGGCTGGGCAACGCGGACGCTCAGGAACTGCAGTCCGAGCTTGCCCTGTTCGGCATCGCCGGGCTGCGAGACCGGTTCAGCCCCTGGCAGTTGATCGAAACGCTGGGCAGTCTGCTGTGCCTACGTCACCTTGGTGGCCGCGCTCTGGCCGACAGCGGCGAACCTGCCACGCCAGAGCCTGACGACGCTGCACTCTGGTCGGCGCTCCTGCATCGCGCGGAACGCATGGATCCTGACGACGAGTTCGTCCTGCGTGAGCTGCGATCCGTCGACTCCACTGCGGCGGTGCTCGCCCGCGTGGCGGAAGACCTGGTCGAAGCCGCCTACAGCGAACGGGGTGCGTACGAATGGCTGCTCGCCAACCGCAACCGGCTCGGCCTGGACGTTCTGGCCAATGACGCGCTCGCCCCCGAACTACGGCGTCTGATCACCCAGCTCAGCGACTCCCGGACCCGGCTGGAGCAGGGCGAAAGGCTCACCCTCGCCGATCCTTACGCGCGCGTTGGTGACCTGCTCGCCGCGCTGCTCGACGAGGTGGAGAACCGCGCGCAGGTGACTGTGCTGGCTGCCGACCCCGACGAGCGGATGGCCCGCATCACTCGCCGTCGCCTCCTGCTGGCCGGCGTCAGCGAACTTGACCTCGACGTCCAGACTGGGTCAGACCTGGAGGAACGTCTCGCCGACCCGGATCTCGTCGTCACCCAGCTTCCCTACCAGCCAGGGGAAGACCGCTCGATGTTCAGGGCTCTGTCCGGTGTCGAGAAGGTCGCCGATGTTCTCCGTCCGGGTTGCACGGCCTTCGTGCTGGGGCCTGCTAGCGCGCTCGTCGACCAACTCAAAGACACGGATGCCTCCAAGCTTCGCGCTGCCCTCCTACGTAGCGGCATCGTTGAGTCTGTCATCGCCCTCCCCGGTGGTGTTCTCCCGTTCCGCCCCGGCTACCGGCCGGCGCTGTGGACACTCACCCGCAATCCAGTACCGGCAGCAGTGGGCAAGGTGTTGCTGGCCGACATCAGTGCCGAGTCTCTCACCGAAGAGGTGCGGACAGCACTCGCCGAGGATTTGCTGCTCTGGCGGGCCGAGGGCTTCCGAGCCCTCGACGGCCATGATCCCCGTTACGGCCGTGTGGTTTCCGTTGCCGAACTGGACCGTGCTTTCGGCCGCCCGCTGACTCCACCCGGGCCACCGGCCACCGCGTTTTTGACCCGGAAGGTCATCGAACGCCCGGCCCTGATCGCTGAGGCCGAAGCCCATCTGGAGCGGGTCACAGAACGGGCCCGCTCCTATCAGGACGCCCGTGGCCCCTACCGTGGTGGCGTTCTCGGGCGGGTCGGTCGGCTGCCCCGGCGGACCACCCTCGGTGAGTTGATCACCGAACGCAGGGTGTCTCGTCACCCCGGCCATCGGGTCGAAGAGCAGCACATCACCGAAGGCGGCCATCACGTCGTCCTCGGTCCGGAGGAGCTCATTGGCAGTCGAACCGTTGGCGCACGCCGCATCGACCGGATGGTGCTCGCCGCCCAGTACGAGCGCGTGACGCTCACCGAGCCCGGTGATGTCGTCTACACCCTCGCACCCCACCTGGGCCTGTACGTCGATCACGACGGCTTCTGCGTGGTTGCGTTCCCGGCCCGCATTCTGCGCGTCAATCTCACCGCCGATCGTCCGCTGACCCCGCGCGTACTGATCGCCCTGCTCGGAGCGGCCCGCGGCACCCGTCGCAGCCCGAGTGCTGTGCGCCCCGCCCGCCGGATCGAGGATTATCAGATCCCCGATCTGAACCCGGACGAGGTCAGCAACTTTGACGCACTGCTGGCCGAGATCGAACGCAGGGAGAGCTTGCTACGAGCCCAGGCCGATGCTCTGGCCGAGGCACGCGCCCTGACCACCGCCGGCCTGGCCGACGGCACTCTCACGCTCGACCCCCAGACCAGCCACCTGACGTAGCCACCGAACAACTGGAAGAAGGAACGATGCCTCCCCGCAAACGTGCCGGAGCCGCCGGACAGGGCGAACTGCCCGGTGTATCCAGTCCTCAGGAAATCCAGGACATCCTGTGGAAGGCCGCAGACAAACTCCGTGGCTCCATGGACGCCGCCCAGTACAAGGAGTTCGTGCTCGGCCTGGTTTTCCTGAAGTACGTCTCTGACGCCTTCCTCGAGCGCCGCGAAGAGCTGGCCGCCGACCCGGAGCTGGCCCAGATCCCCGAACACCGGCGCGCACAGTTCCTGGAAGACAAAGACGAGTACACCGAGAGGAACGTCTTCTGGGTACCCGTGACCGCCCGCTGGGACTACATCTCGGAGAACGCCTCCAGCGCCGAGGGCGGCGTGGGCAAGCTGCTGGACACGGCGATGGACGAGGTGATGAAGGCCAACAAGACCCTCACCGGCGTTCTGCCGAAGATCTTCAACCGCGACAACGTCGACCAGAAGCGTCTGAAGGAACTGGTCGACCTGATCAGCGACGCCCGCTTCACCGGTCATAAGGACCGGCCGGCGCAGGACGTTCTCGGTGAGACCTACGAGTACTTCCTGGAGAAGTTCGCCCGGGCCGAAGGCAAGCGAGCTGGAGAGTTCTACACTCCGGCCAGCGTGGTCCGCCTGATCGTCGAGGTGCTGGAACCTTATGAGGGAAGGGTTTACGACCCGGCCTGCGGTTCGGGCGGCATGTTCGTACAGAGCGGCAAGTTTGTCACCCAGCGACGAGGCAAAGACCACACGCATGACCTGGCCATCTACGGCCAGGAGGCGAACGAGCGCACCTGGCGCCTGGCGAAGATGAACCTCGCCATCCACGGTATGGACCCTAAGGGCGTGGGCGATCGCTGGGCTGACACGTTCGCCGACGACAAGCTGCCCGACCTCAAGGCCGACTTCGTGATGGCCAACCCGCCGTTCAACATGTCCGACTGGGCGCGGAATACGAACGACCGGCGGTGGCGATACGGCACCCCGCCGCAGTCGAATGCGAACTATGCGTGGCTGCAGCACATCATCTCGAAGCTGGGAGATCGGGGTAGCGCGGGTGTGGTGCTGTCCAACGGTTCGATGTCATCAAAGCAGTCCGGTGAAGGGGAAATTCGCGCAGCCATGGTCGAGGCGGACCTCGTCTCGTGCATGATCGCGCTGCCAGCCAATCTCTTTCGTACGACGGCGATCCCGGCTTGCCTATGGTTCCTGACCAAAGACAAGACTCCGCAAGGTGCGAAGGCATTAGCCGACCGGCGCGGACGAGTGCTGTTCATCGACGCGAGGTCGATGGGAGTCATGATCGACCGTACAGAGCGCATCCTCACCGAAGCGGACTTACAGCAGATCTCCGATACGTATCATGCATGGCGGGGGACGAAATCTGCCAAGGAAAAAAATCTTTCATATGAAAACATACTTGGCTACTGTCACAGTGCCACGCTGCAGGAGATCGAGAAGCACGGCTACTTGCTGACGCCTGGACGCTATGTAGGAGCCATCGAAATTGAGGAGGATCCTTACGCAGAGCCGTTGGGGGAGCGAATTGCTCGATTGACCAAGGAGCTCCTCACGCAGTTGGACGAGTCAGCGCGCTTGGACGCAGCGGTGCGGGATAAGTTGGGAAGAATCGATGGCTGAGCAAAAACTAACAATAGCAGATCTAATTAAGACTGGCGAAATGGTCGTTGGTGATGGCTATCGAACAAAAAAATCAGAGCACGGCAAACCTGGGCTTCCCATTCTTCGTGTTGCAGAAGTGCATGATGGTGAAATAAGGCCGGAGTTCTCGGATTATGTCAGCAACACGTACCGCTCGGCCATGGGAGCGAAGGTTTCTAGAGAAGGAGACGTCGTTCTCACAACCAAGGGGACTGTCGGGCGGGTTGCAATTATTGCGAACAATTTTCCAGAATTTGTTTATAGCCCTCAGGTATGTTTCTTTCGGGTGTCCAGAACGGCGCGAATAGAAGCCAAGTATTTGTATTACTGGTTCAAGACTTCAGAGTTTTGGAGACAGGCACGTTCCCGAAAGAGCCAAACCGATATGGCTGACTATCTCAATCTGTCAGACGTTCGTTCGTTATCTATAACTCTTCCGGACCTCCCTCGGCAGCAGTCTATTGTCGGGATACTTGGGACCCTGGACGAGAAGATTAAAAGTAATGAAAAGATTCGTGTGACCATGATGAGTCTTGCTCATTCCTATTACGAAACTGCCACCATGAGTATTCACCCTGAGCGAATCGGCGATGTGGCTCTGGTCTTTGATGGACCGCATGCTACGCCGCGGAAAACCGAGTCTGGCCCCTGGTTTCTGAGTATTAGCAGCCTTAAGAACGGCTATCTAGACCTAGCCGAATCCGCACACCTCTCAGAGGAAGACTTCCTGGTCTGGACTCGTCGGGTGCAGCCTCGGGCTGGAGATGTGCTGTTTTCGTACGAAACGCGTCTTGGTGAAGCAGCTCTTATGCCGCCTGGCATTAAAGGTAGCCTAGGGCGCCGAATGGCTTTGCTGCGCAGTCGTTCTGAGTCGGTCAGCGGCGCACTGTTACTGCATGCATATATCAGTTCCGCATTTCAAGATGAACTAAAAAGCCGCACCGTCTATGGGGCTACCGTCAATCGGTTGCCTTTGAAGGAGATGCCGAATTGGCTAATTACGTTGCCTTCGCAGAAGGATCGAGAGAGGCTCTCAAGAATGCTTGAATCCATGCACGCACGCATGGTCCAGACAGCGGAAGAGAACCGCGCGTTGGTCGAACTCCGCGATGCTCTTATTCCCCCACTCATGTCCGAAAAGCTCCGCGTCCGGGACGCCGAGCGCATCGTGGAGGACGCCGTATGACCAGCCGCAGCGACCGGACCGACGAGCACGACCCTCCAGCTGGGCTCGAAGGCAAGATGACCGAGGCCACCTGGGAGCACCTGACCCTGGACGAACTCGCCGAGCTGGCCTGGGCAACCAAGCATGGCAAGGATCTCACCCCGGGCGCCGGTCCTCGCCGGGACTGGGACGACCTGATCCTGCATAACGAACTGCAGGCAGCCATCGAGAAGCTGAACCCGGAGCTGTCGGCATCTGCGGTCCACGAAGCGCTCCGCATTGCCGCCGACCCTGCCTCGCGCGAGGCGTACCCGGAGAACCGACAGGCCCACGCGTATCTAACTGCAGGTATTCGGCTTTCGTACCTGGACGAGTTCGGGGCCGAGCAGACCCCGACTGTCCGCCTCATCGACTTCGCCGAAACCGACGCGAACAGCTACCTCGCCGCCAGCCAGGTCATCGTCCGAGACGCCAGTGGCAACCATCGCCGCTTCGACGTCATCCTGTACGTCAACGGCCTGCCGCTGGCCATCATCGAGCTCAAGAGCGCCGCCAACGAGCACGCGACTCTCGCCACCGCGCACGCTCAACTCCAGACGTACGTCTCGGAATTCCCGATCGCGTTCCGCTACAACGTGCTCTGTCTGGTGTCGGATGGCATCACCGCCAAGTACGGCACGATCTTCACCCCCTACGAGCACTTCGCTCCCTGGAATGTTGACGATGCGGGCGAACCCATCGACACCACAGCGGCCGACTACGACGGCCTGGAAGCGCTGAGCCTTTCCCTGCACGGGCTTTTCACGCAAGACCGGTTTCTTTCTCTCACCCGGAACTTCGTCAATTTCACCCCACCGGAGCCGGGCGAATTCCTCTCCGGCAAGCGGATTGCCAAGCCGCACCAGTACTTTGCGGTTCACAAGGCGGTGGATGCAGTCGTCCGAGCCTCGCGTAGCAACGGTCAGGCCGGTGTGGTCTGGCACACGCAGGGAGCGGGAAAGTCTGAGGAGATGGTCGAGACCGCTGCACTCGTCTCCCGGCATCCTGCCCTGAACAACCCCACCATCGTCGTCATCACCGACCGCAACGACCTTGATGACCAGCTCTACGACACCTTTCAGGACAGCCGGATCCTGCTCGGTCAGGAGCCCCACCAGATCACGACCCGCGAGGAACTGCGCACCAGCCTGACCATCCGCAACGTCGGCGGGATCATCTTCACCACCCTCCAGAAGTTCGGCCTGAGCAAGGAGGAGAAAGAGGCCAGCAAGGCACACCCGCTTCTGTCCGAGCGCCGCAACATCCTGGTCATGGTCGATGAGGCACACCGCTCCCACTACGACAGCCTGAACGGGTACGCCCGGCACCTGCGGGACGCGCTTCCTTATGCCACGCTGCTTGCCTTTACCGGCACACCGATCTCCACGGCAGAGGTCAATACGCGCGCGGTCTTTGGCGAGTACATCGACGTCTACGACTTGAAGCGGGCAGTGGACGACGGGGCCACAGTGCGAGTCTTCCATGAGCCGCGGGTCATCGATGTGTCTCTCCCGCCCGGAATCGACCCGGACACGATCGACGAGCTGGCCAACGCCCTAACCGAGGGTATGGACGATGCCGAACGCCGCCGGGCCATCTCGTACGCAGCGACGATGAACACGGTGTACGGCGCACCTGAGCGGATCGCGACCTTCGCCGGCGACCTGGTCGCTCACTGGGAGACACGCCGGGAACTGGTCAAACCCGATATCGGCGGACCCGGGAAGGCCATGATCGTGTGTGCCACCCGCGAGATTTGCGTGCGGTTGTTCGACGCGCTCGCCGAGCGCCGGCCCGGATGGGTGGGCAAGGCAGCCGACCAGGGCGTCATGAAGATCGTTTTTCACGGTGACCCCTCCGATCCCGAGCACCTGCGCAAGCATGCCCTGCGCCCATCCCAGCAGAAGGTCGTCCAGGGCCGGGCCAAGAACCCGGACGACGAGTTGGAACTGCTCATCGTTCACTCGATGCTGCTCACCGGCTATGACGCGCCGCCGATCCACACCCTGTACATGGACCGCCCCATGCAGGGGGCCAACCTCATGCAGGCTCTGGCCCGGGTCAACCGCCGCTTCCGGGGCAAGCAGGACGGCCTTCTCGTCGGGTACGCACCCCTGACCGACAACCTGAGCAAGGCGCTGCGGGAGTACTCCGACCGCGATCGCAAGGATCAGACCCTCGGAGCAGAGATCGACCGCGCGATCACCGAGGTGAAAAACGAACTGTCAACCGTCAAAGGACTTCTGGCCGGTTGTCATTGGCGGGAATGGTTGGCCGACACCGGTCGGCCCGAATCTCGCAAACGGGCGCTGCGGCTGACATCCAACTTCTTGCGCGACCCCAAGACCCCGGGCAACAAGGTGGAACCCGGGGAGATCCCGCTGTCCGTCCGGTTCAAGGACAGTGCCGCTCGGCTCGACCGTTTCTACCGCGTCTGCTCGATGAGCCGCGAGATATCCGAGCGCTGCGAGGATCTGGCCGACTGGCGCAGTGACATTTCGTTCTTCAGCGAGGTGCGCGCGTGGATGGTTAAGCTGGACGCGGCCGATCGGGAGGCGAGCGGGCAGCCGCTGACCGCCGAGGTGCAGCGGTATCTCCAGGCACTGGCCGCCTCGGTTGTTGACGCAGACACCATCACCGACCTGTACGAGGAGGCGGGAATCGGTCGGCTGGATATCACCCGCCTCAACGAGGCTCATCTGCGTAAGCTGGAGAACTCCGAGACCCCGCACCTGGTCACCGAGGCATTGCGGCGCCTGATCGAGCAGAAGATGCGGGAAGTGACGAAGCACAACGTCGTCCGGAACGAGAGCTTCTCGGAACGTCTGAACAAGCTGATGCAGCGGTACATGCTTCAGCAGCTCACCAGCGCGCAGGTCATCGCCGAACTCGCCGCACTGGCCAGGGAAGTTTCCGCTGAGGCCCGCCGCGGTGAGCTATTCGACCCGCCGCTCAACGAGGCGGAGCTGGCCTTCTACGATGCGGTAGCCCACCGCGACATGGCCGAGTTGATGGAGGGAGGCCAGGACGTGCTCGCCACGATCGCCCGAGCCTTGGTCGCCGACATCCGGAAAAACCTTTCCGTCGATTGGCTTTCCCGCGAGCCGGTCCGGGCCAAGCTCCGCACTCGCATCCGCCGCGTCCTGGCCACGTTCGACTACCCACCGCAGGAAGAGGACGAGGCAGTCGACCTGGTTCTCAAGCAGATGGAGGTCATGGCAGCGCTGTGGGCGCCGAGCTCGAAGTAGGTGGGACTGCACTCAGCTTGGTTGGCTCGCGAGCCTGCCACACGACGAGCCGCTGGGGCGCGGACCACTCTGCCGGTGACCGCGACGCGCGAGGCCAGCGCGACGCTGCTCTCAAGCTTGTGGAGAAGGCCTTGGCCCTGCCGGACAATCAGATCGAGGAACACCATCCAGCGCTCTTCTGGCTGGAGTTCGAGATGAACTCCCAGTTGACCAGTCACATCGAGAGCTCGGAAGAAGGCGAATCAAGCTGGATCACCCTCGCAGGAGCGGCGCTCTCGGAGTCCGGGGTAGTCGGAGCCTCTGCTCTTCGCTATGGCCTTGAAGACATGCTCGCGGATTTCCGGCTTCCGCAGGCCGAGGAACACCGTGTGCAGAAGCTCATCGGCGCCGCCGAGAACGTTCGACCTTTTAAGGATCTGGCCTCGTCCGAGCACCTGGCCGAAGACATTCTTGATGTGCTGCACACGCTGGGCCGACTTCGGACGCTGCACTCGGAGAATCCCAAAGAAGCGTAGCGGCAGGCGAGGCCATCAGCGGACGATGCCCAGCCGGCTCTCACCGCAGTTCATGCAAATCGAGCCGTGCCGCCACTCGGGCGCCCCGCTGTGCATGCTCCGTACATTGCCGCTCCCCCTCGGAGGCGACCTCCAAACGGCACCTCACGCGACGTCCACCATTATCACAACCGGTGAATGCACGTCGGATAAGGAGAAATCGCAGATGTGATCTTCCCGGACGCGAAGTCGGCGCACATTTGCCCAGCTATGGATACGATTCAGATGAATCACTTTTCGGTCCGGCCGTTCCCCTGACACCCGAGTCGAACCCTGATCTCTGACGGCCCCTCGTCGGTGCCGTGAAAGGCTGAAGGAGTCAGCGTGGCATCACGTTTCAACCCACCGCCGAACTGGCCGCAGCCCCCGCAGGGGTGGACTCCCCCGCCGGGATGGCAACCGGATCCAGCATGGGGTTCCGCTCCGGCCGGGTGGACTTTCTGGGTTGACGACTCTCCACCCAGTTCCTGGCCCGCTCAGCATTCCACGCCTCAGCAGGCAATTCTCCCTCAGCCCACCAACGGGCCACAGCACGCGAATGCTCCGGCACCTGCATCCGTTCCTGTGTTCGGGGCCCGCAAGCAGGCCCGGGAGCTCGGTGCTGCTCTGACCGAAGCACAGGCCGAGAACGACCGACTGCGCGAGCATCTGGAACGTCTGGGCGCCCTCGGCGTGGTAGAGCTCGAAGAACGCCGCCGTCAGATCGAACGTGAGATCGAGCAGCGTCTGGTCGACAGCGAGCACGAGCTGCGGGAATACCGGATATCGGCTGAGCAAGACCTTTCACAGCTCCAGGCGCAGGTCGAAGCCGCTCGGCGCGAACTGGAGGTCTTGCGGCAGGCGGTGGTGGAAACCGAGGAGATCAGTCTGCTCCAAGAGGCTGGCGTGTACCGCTACCGCCATCCACTGGACGACGCGGTGGCCTACAAAGCGGAACTTGCCCGGCTGCGCGACAAGATCAAGACGATGACCCTCAAAGACGGTGGGGCCGTGAGCGGTGCGGCCAACTGGACCGTGAACGGGTCCAGTGCCGAGGGCCGCAAGATGATGCGCGAGACGTCGAAAATGATGCTGCGGGCTTACAACGCTGAGGCCGACAATTTGGTGCGCGGGCTCAAGCCGTACAAGCTGGACCCGTCCGTTGAGCGGCTGACCAAGGTCATGAGCACCATCGAACGTCTCGGCCGCACACTCGAGATCACCATCTCCCCCGCGTACCACCGTCTGCGCATTCGTGAGCTGGAGCTGACCGCCGACTTCGCCGAGAAGGTCGCCCGCGAGAAGGAGCATGAACGCGAGGAGAAGGCGCGTCTTCGGGAGGAGCGCAAGGTTCAGGAGGAGATCGAGCGCGAGCGGGCTCGTCTCGTCAAGGAACAGCAGCACTACCTGAATGCCCTGGCCCGGCTCGAAAAAATGGGCGACACGCAAGCGATCGAGAAGATGCGCGCGCAGCTGAGCGAGATCGGCGCGGCGATTGAGAACGTCGATTACCGGGCCGCGAACGTCCGCGCCGGGTATGTCTACGTGATCAGCAACATCGGGGCTTTTGGGTCGCAGATGGTGAAGATCGGGATGACACGTCGGCTCGAGCCGATGGATCGGGTGCGTGAGCTGGGGGACGCGTCGGTTCCGTTCCGGTTCGATGTGCACGCGCTGTTCTTCACGGAGGACGCGGTCGGGATCGAGTCGCGTCTGCACTCCCGATTCGCGGAGCAGCGTGTGAACCGGATCAATGCGCGCCGTGAGTTCTTCTACGTAACGCCCACGCAGGTGCGCGACGAGCTGCTTCAGCTGACGGGCGGAAACCTGCTGACGTTCGAGGAGCTGCCCGAGGCAATAGAATTCCGGCAGAGCGAGACGGCTCGGCAAGGTGTCGGGGCCCCGGCGTGACGCAGACCGACATCTTCGGCCAAGGAATGTTCGACGTCACTCCTGAGGGCGGGCAACTCCAGTTCATGCTCGAGGAACAGGTCGACAGCGGCCCCTCCTCTGCTCTTTCAGACGCCAGGCAGTCCATCGACGACCTGATTCTGACGTCACGACGCTACCGGGAGTCGAAGACCTATCAGGAGTTCCTCGACTTCGTCAGTGACATGCGAGATCTGGCGCCGTTCAACGCGGCGATGGTCGACATCCAGATGCCGGGCGCCCGGCATGTGCTGTCGGCACACGAGTGGCTCGAGCAACACCGGCACGTCCCGAAACCGAACGCGCAGCCCTTGGTGATCCTTCATCCGTTCAGTCCACTCAGGGTGGTCTTCGACGTCTCGGACGTCGAACCGCTGGAGGGGGCCAGGCCGTTGCCGGCCGACCTGGTGAGTCCACTGCGGGTCCGCATGGAGCCGGCAATCGCGACCGAGCGTCTGGCCCACCTGCGCTCGAACGCGATGGCGTACGGTATCAGGGTGCAGGAGCAGGTCTTCGGTTCGAATCTCGCTGGCCGGGCAAGGCGTTCGACGATCGGCGGGACGACACAACGCCCGGGCGCACGGAACAAGGGCCCGGAGGAGGTCCGTCTCCGCTACGAGGTGACCCTGAACGGCGGCCTCGACTCCCCCACGATGTACCTGACCTTGCTGCACGAGATCGCTCACATCATGTGCGGACACCTGGGAACGGTATGCAAGGATTGGTGGCCCGATCGGCGTGGGGCGTCGAAGGAGGTCGTCGAGATCGAAGCCGAATTGGTGGCGTACCTGGTGGCTAAGCGGCAGGATGCCCTGATCGAGATGCCTCCGTACCTGGACGGGTATGTGAAGGCCGAGCGGAACATGCCGCCGATCTCTCTGGACCGGGTGCTCAAGGCGGCGAATGTGATCGATGAGCTGACCCAGCGGGGTCGGGTTGCGACCAGGGTGATCAAGAAGAAGCCATCTTGATGCGCGGGCTTCTCGTCCCAACGTTCCCGGGTTCGCTCGCTACTCCTGCTGGGCCTGGAACTCGTTGGCAATGACGTAGAGACTGCGTTCCTCGTAGGTCCAGGCGTCCGGACCGGAGAAGGTCGGGGCGACACCCGTGGCCAGGGTAACGATGTCCTGGGCGAGCTTCGTAGCTGACCAGCCGTCGACCTCCGGTGCGTTCTTCCAGATCAGCGGCTTCTGACGATCGTTCCGCCAGTAGACCTCGTGCCTCTTCGGGTCCTCGGCCAGCCACTCCCGAACCCTGGTGACAAGGTCCGGCTTGATGAGACTCTCGAGGGACAGTTCAAGTCGGGCGCCTTCCGGCACGAGCGCGTTGTCAGCGATGACCGCCACCGAACGCTGATTCCTCGTGCGCTGAGCCAGTTTCTCACTCACGGTTCCGGCCGCCTGCGCCAGTGGACCGAGCACCCGATCGGTCATGTCGTCGATCGGGAAGATCCGCTGAAAACTGGCGATCAGAGCCTTGGTGTCAGCGTCGCGGAACAGATTCAGCTCGACGCAGTTGATCTCCAGTTCGGTCGGCGCGAGCTCGGAGAGCCAGGTCACTGTGGTAAGCACCTGCGGCGGAAAGCGTTCCGCTATCAGCACGATACGTGGACGAGTGATCAGATCTTCGTCCCAGTCGCCCTCAACATGGGCTGACAACTGGGCAAACCCGTCCGCCGCCGTGTGCGACGAGTCGGCCTGCTGCTGGTTCAGGTACTCGGCGTGCACCGCGCCGAGCATCTCCTTGTCGAACCGTGCGACCAGCGCCGCGTATGTCAGGGCCTGCAGATGGACGCGCTTGTCACCGTCGCGCTTGAGCTCGACGATCACGAGTTGTCCGGTCGAGTCGAGACCAAGTACGTCCAGCCGCTCGCTGGCGAACTGACCTCCGCTCGTCCCCCACCGGCTGAACTGCTGGGTCACGATGCGAACGTTGCCGCCCAGCACCTCGGGATGCTCCACAACCCAGGTCTCCAGGTGCTGGGACTCCAGTAGACCGTGATCGACCATCTTCGTCGGCTCCAGAGCGGTCGCCTTCCGGCCATCGATCTTGTAGACGTGCGCCGACTGGCTCATGGAGCAAAGTCTAGCTGGGGCGGTTGAAGAGCAGACTCCGGCAATGGTCGGGCGTCGTCGACGATAAGCCCGGGCAGCTCGAACCCTGATGCTCGGTGAGGGGATCGACCTGGCGCTTCTGGTGCCGTACGTCGTTCCGGTCGACCGTGAGGCCATCGACTCAGTGGTCGACAGGCCGGGGCGGACGGCTGAAGAACCTGCCGCGATCTACGACAGGATTCACGGGTCATGACCCCGACGGGAGACAATCGCCTGACACTCGAGACATCAAGGAGCTCCGAATGGCACGACCGAACAGGCTGGCTGCGCGTGGACGGCAGACCACTGGCCATGAGAGCACCGACTCACCAGCGCCCGAAGCGCCTGCATCGACGCAGCCCGGCCCGGGCGAACGCGGCCTTCGGATGAGCCAGATGGTCGACACCGAGTACCGCCTGCTCGGCGCCCAACTGCGCGCCGGCCGTTTGCCGGAGGCCGTGAGGACCTCACGGCGGCTCACCGAACTGGTGGAGTCGCTGCGGAACATTCAGCCTCCGGCCGGAGACCGCACCCCGACGACACGGGCAGCTACCAAGGCACTCAAGACCGCCCGGACCCGCAAAGACGGCGGGCGGACGAACCCGACCACGTAGGAATGCGCTGCCCGCCCGCCAACCACCACGGGCGGGCGTTCAGCTCTGGAAAGAGTTCGCTCATGCCGTGCTCAGATTCGAAGTGACCGCCGCCGGTGGGTGGGCCAGGCCGGGAACTTCTGGAGTTTCTGGACGCGGCGAGCCGGGCCACCGCGATGCTTACCGGGGATGACGCGAGTACGGATGACCCACTGACGGACGCTGGTACCCCTTCACTCTCATCCGTGACCAGTGGGTGCCCACCGTCGGCGTGAATGCCTCCGAAGGCCTTACCTGCCAGTCCGCAGCGCGCACGAAATCGCTCCGCGCCGCGAGTAACTGACGATTTGGCCGGGCAACCAGAGGGCTAAATCTGTCTCCTCAGAGCGGGCCGGGTACGAGGCTGTCAACGGTGGAGCCACCCAACCGTGTTGGGTGGCCTGCCGAAGAGCACCGCTGAACGGGGCGAAGTTTGTCGGTGGTGGCTGCTTCAATCGACATCACCAACAAACCGGGGGGATTCGCCGTGAGCCTGACCTTGATGCCCGAGACCCGACAAGCCACCTTCTGCGTGCTCGAGGCCGTTCTCGGCCAGCAGACGAAGCCGTACGCCGCGGCGCTACTGAGCATGCCGAACGTCGTTGAGGCCGAGAAGTCCGCGATCTGGACCCGAGCTCTCGTGGCCGCGTTCTGCAAAGCCGCATACGGCGAAACGCCTACACAGAAAGACCTGAGCGACGTGGCCAGGAGGGCCGCAACCAGACACCATAAGCTAAGTGGTCTCTCGGCAACAATATTCGAGATACTCCTCAACGAGATCTACTTCGGCGGTCAGCACACGATCGAGCTTTCGGCGTCGTGTCTCCTGGCGCCGTACTTTTTGCTGGCGACCCTTCTCCCACCGGCGTCCCACGACGACATGTCCCGGCGGAGCCAGATGGAACGGGTCTGGAGCGCCTTGGAGCAGACCTGGCCGGCCACTGCGCACTACCAGAGCCTCGAGGCGGCGTTCGACCAAGCGAATCTGATGAGGCTGCCTGCAGCGGCTACGGCCAAGCTTCGCCTTGAGCTCTTAGAATGCAGCTGCGGATGTGAATCTACTTAGGTACGAGCTAAGTTCGCGAACCGACTGACGGGTATGCGGGGGCCACGCCAAGGCCCCTTCTTATCCAGCTGTCACCTCTGTGCCAGCGGCCAGCAGCCGCTGGGACATGCAGGGTAGAACTGCACCGGCTCTGCACCCGCGGGGGCAGGCCATGGCGTATCCACGCATGGTGACGGACCGTAAAGGGTGTCAGTCACCCAGCGCGACTCTCAGCAGAGATCCGCCCTCGAATCATTCCGGGGCACTGTCCTTGCGCATACTGCAGGGTTGGACATAGACCTCGCCATCGAGCAGACCCGCAGTCGTACCCATTCTGGCCTGGTCTTCTGTGGGACGCCGAACAGGAACCAGCGCCGCAACCTCAGCACCCTCGACGGTCGCGTCATCCTTGACAGCGGACGCTGGCGCAAGACCTTGGCTACCTCAGCAAATCCGTTCGGGTTAGCCGACGAAAAGACTGCGGAAGATTTGGGTCTTCTACCAATTGATTTCGGCAACACCTTGGACGAGGTCGCGTTATCGGCTCCAGCTGCGGTGTCGCTGGTGTTGACCCCGACCGGATTCATCCCTGCCGACCGGCTCCATCTCATCACCGATGTACTCAAGGCGACACACGCCTCCGCCGCCCCACGGTTGATCCCCCTAATTCCTACACATGCTCGTGTTCTCGAGCCCCACCTGATCCAACGGATGTGCCGGCTCCTGGCCGCGGCACGTTCCCCTGTCGCCCTGGTCCTGGCTGACGAGGCTGACCAGCCGCTAGGCAAAGCCCATCGGATCGCCGGCCTGAGGACCTTACTGAGCGCCGTCCCGGATGTCCTGCTCCTGGGCTGCGAGCCCGTGGTGGCCATGGATGCAATTCTGCAGGGCGCCTGTGCCGCAGCGATTGGAGTGAATAGCAGCCTCCGTCTTCCCAGACCGCCCAGCGACAGTAACGGCGGGCCCGCTGTTCCGAGGATGTTCCTTCGCGAGCTGTGGGAGCACCGATCGCCTCCCACCTACGCTCAGTGGTACGAGATCGCGGAGGAATCAGAGCCTTCGTGCACTTCCTGCGGTGATGAGCGCTCCTTCTCGTCGTACGGCACTGGCGACCACGACCGGAAGCGCATTTATCGGCACACCCTGCACACCTGGCTCGAGCTCCTGGATGAGCTGGTCGACTGCGATCGTGACGAAGCTCAGGGTCTGCTCGCCGATGAACGGCGACAGGCCCTGGACAGGAACGCTCAGCTGCGCCCGTACGAGCCTCTCAGGGCGTTCGATCCTGTTCTGCGTCAGCTGGTGATGCTCGATTACGGACGGCTTCCGACCTCGCTTGCGCGGCGCCGTACTTGAGCCATTCCTTGTAAGCCCGCTCGCGGAACAGCCACGCCACCGCGGTGCTCGATGGCTTGGGCACCACTGCCTGTAAGAACTCTTCGCCGGCCAAGGGCCCTGTGCCTGCGAGCCCGATGCCGAAGTAGTCGGCCTGAAGCATCTGCTCGGCCGAGGGAGGACGACTTACGAGAATCGCGGAGGGCGCCAGCCGCGCGAAGGCTGCTGCCTGGCGTAACTTCGTCCACCAAGATCCAGCCGCGACCTGGACAGAGAGCACCTCGACAGCGGGTTGCAGGCGCCGCACCGGGCCGCGCACCGTCAGTTCGACGAGGCCATCGGACGCGCTTTGAACGCGTCGGCGATCGTGATCAGCCAGGGCATGCTCCGGCACTGACTGTCCAAGAGGCAGGTGCGTCAAGGTATCGAGCACATGAAGTCGGGTCTCGGCGCCCACACCGACGCTCAGACGACGTCGATGCTCCCCCAGATCGATGGCCAGCACGGCATCTCCCTGGGCGTCGTTCAGTCTGCCGGCACCAGGGACGGCCTGAAAGGCCGCGAGATCCGGTTCATAGCCCTGCTCAAAGGTCATATCGATATCCCCGCACGCGCTGTTGAGGTCGTTGCCCAGTGTTCCGTGCCCAAGGGCGACCAGCACCGCTTTCGGCATCACCGTTGCAGGATCGCCACCATAGAAAAGGTTGTCGATCAACAGGTACGCCCCGGCACCCGGACATCACAACGCGTGCGGGTCGCGGAACCAGTCTGACCGCGTCTCGGTCCGAGATGGCACCTGGCATGACGACCGCACAGTCAGTCCTGCCCAGCCAGCTCCGCTCGCTGCTCGGGGCTGTAGAAGTATCGACGGACGGCCAGATAGGCGGGAATAGCGTTGGCCCCCAGCCAATATGCACGAATAATCATGAAGGGCAGGCCCTCCGCGCCCGGGGAGAACCGACCAGCATGATTCTTGGTCCGAGTCCCCTCCAGCGGAAAAGCTTTCACCGTGATCCACGGCGTCTGATGATTGCGGGCCGCGACCTCGGTGACCGACTCCCACGGCACG
Organism: Kineosporia sp. NBRC 101731; assembly: GCF_030269305.1. NCBI lineage: Bacteria > Bacillati > Actinomycetota > Actinomycetes > Kineosporiales > Kineosporiaceae > Kineosporia > Kineosporia sp. NBRC 101731. The sequence goes on along the minus strand of NZ_BSTC01000013.1, from coordinate 139,945 downwards.
AAGTGCTCGAACGTCAGCGACCGGTGATAGATGCCGGTGGGACTGATCACCACCACACCGGGCGCGGTGCGCAGCATGGTCACCAGAAACCAGAGCAGGTATAGGCCGAAACCGGCAAAAACCAGGGACAACACCACTCCGGCGACGCTGACATACCGGCCCGCTGCCACCGCGTAGCCGAAGCAGCCGGCAGCACAGGCCCCCAGCACGACCGAAAGCCAGTAGTAAGCCCATCTCGAGTACCGGAACGCCATGCCTTCTTCGCCTTGATCATTCGTTCCTCGCGACGGCAGCCCGCCGGCCTGACGAGGACGGTGCATCAAGCTCACAGTGAGACCGATCAGATGTACGAGCAGCAGCATCCCTCCGACCCAGACCAGCGCCTGCCACCACGTTTCCTGCAAGACCTCATCCACCGCGAGAGCACCGAAAAGGATTGCCAAGAGGGCAAAGAGCAGCACTGAACCGATGCGGCCAAGCGAACGGTGCGGCCTGGGCCAGCCAACTGGCTGGTCTCCCTGTTCTTCCGGGTCATCGCTTGCACGGAAACGCATCACATGGGGCTGCCCACCGTACCCTCCCTCAACGTTCGTGACATACGCATGATCACCTAACCGGCGGATCTCTGACTGGTTACGTCCGCGGCGTTGAAGTACGTACATACTGCTTCGTACGCCGGGACAGCATGGCTGCCGAGAGCCAGGGCCTGGAAGACGAGCTGGGATCGCTCGTCCTTACCGATCCAAGGGCGGCCGACGGTTGTGGTCCGCACGTGGGGACCCGGCCGAAAATGCACTTCGAAGTGAGGATTTTGCCCGTTGACCGTGCGGATTTCCGCCACCTCCGACCAGGGGACGAACTGATCGATGAACGCAGCGTGGTTGTAGATACCGCTCGGTGTCAGCACGAGTTTCGCGCGGCCTCGGCGGACCACCAGAATGAAGAGGCTCGTCAGGTAGAGGGATCCGGCCGCGCAAAGCACGGAAAGGATGACGCCGACTGGCCCCCAGGACGAAAGTTCATACGCAAAGCCAAGTCCCAGGACGGCGGGCATCCCGATGGATGCGGGCGGGAAGTAGTGCGATATCCAGGAATAGGTGAACATTTGACCAGATTCGCCGATGTCGTTGTGACCGGCCGGAGGAGTTCGGAAGTCCTGCCGGGGAAGGAACAGCAGAAGGGCCGTGCCGACAGCAAAGGTGAGCAAGGTCAGGAAGACCCACGTAGGGCGAGCGATGGCCCAGAGCGAACGACTTTCGATTCTGTCGACAGCTGTGAATAATGGGAACAGCGAAATGAATGACAGGCTGGCAACGTTGATCATTCGCGTCGTCGACCTGGCAAGGACGGGCCACTCAGGCGAAGCAATCAAGGGCTCATTCATATCGCTAATGGGTAGGTCACGATAGACCCGGTTTGATGTGGTGATCGGCCCGCTCCAGCAACGGTTTCACCCCAGACTGAGCTGATGAGGTGCGCAATCCCTCCTGTTGCGGCAACGCTGGCTGCTGCCCCGGCCACCCCCTCCCCCCTTTCAAGAGATGCCGAGATTGCCACGCCGGTTGGGATTATCGAGATACTCACAGACCGCCTTATAAGCCGGTTCGGCGAATCGTCCCATCTGAGCAGCGGTCACGGTAATACTGGTCAGGGTCGGTGGTTCGCCAATGAAGAGATAGGACGGACGGGATACGCGAGTCTGAGAGCTGGGCACGTAATCAACGAGGAACAAGGGGGTAGTTCCCCCCATCGCTCGGACTCCGGTCACAGATCTCCAGGGAACGAACTGATCAGCCAGCGCCGAGTGGTGGTACACGCCGTCAGCGGTCAGGACGAGCCGACCCCGACCGCGCCGAGCCATGGCAATGCAGAACCAGCCCAGGAAAGCCGCAGCAGCCGCCGCGATCACGGCCTGAACGATGGGCCTATCGCGTCGGAACAGGTCCACGGCCAGAGCCAGCGCGAACACCCCCGGGATCCCGAACAGGACGTAGAACCAGCAGGTCGCGATGAGCGAGTGCCGGAACCTCAGACCGGGGTTGCCGAGATCGTCGACCCCTGTGCCCGGCGGCTTCCGGGAAGGGCGCGGGCGCTGCCAGCCGGTCAGGCCAGTCGCGGCGAACACCACGAACATGAACGCTGCGAGGCCCCAGAAGAAGGCCTCCCACGACGCACCTTCTCGGGCGGCGTCCACGGCCCAGTTCCCCGAGCCCAGGGCCAGGAATGGAAAGCCGATGACTGCGATCACCTTGGCCTTGACCGGCGTCGGTGCCGGCGGCCAAGCGTCCGCTTCAGCCACGTGCCCACTGCTTGACCTGCGCCGGGTCGGTTAGCTTGTCCACCGCGTCGTCTACGGTCGATTCGACCTTATCGACGATCTCGTCCTTGGTTTCCACGACTTTTTCGGCGTAAAATTCCTTGATCATGTTCACGTGCGTGGAGCCACCCCGTCCGAGAGTTTCATCTTTCTCGTGTTGTCTGTCGTACGCCGAGTCCATCATCCCGCCGGCTACCAGGCCGGCCCCAGCACCGACGACAGCTCCCACGATTGTTCCGGCTATGGGCACCACTGACCCGGCCGATCCCCCCACCAGCGCACCGGCAGCTGCTGTACCCAATGCCGACCCGACTGCGCCGGCTGCGGCTCCCACCCCGAGTCCAGTAGATGCACTGACCAGTGTCTTGTCCACTGGCTTCTCGTGAGTTATGTCGTATCCGATGTCCGTTGCGACAAGGCCCCACCCGATGACAGGCAAGCCTTTTGAAACACGTCCCCATTGACCAACCTTGCCCATGCTCTTGGCATGCACCGAGTATCGCTCCTGAAGATCCTTCAGGGAGTCGCCGAAATAAGGACCGTTCATCGGCACCCTGACGTGCCGCACGTGGGCCAGATCGATCATTTCCTGGGCCTGAAGAGCCCGTTGCGCCAGCTTGCTGCCGTAGGCCCCGGCCATCAGTTCCACCAGAGTGTCGTTCGCAAAGGTGGCGACCACAATCCACTTCTTGTCGCGCAGGTCGTTACTGACGTTAGTGAAGCTTGCCTTGCGCATGTCGTACTCGTCGAAGACCTTGTCGACCTCTCGGCGGGCCTTCTCATAGGCTTCGATTTGCTCGTTCAGTTCGCTGGAGCGCTGTTCGTCGGTGGCCGGCGGCAGAACGCGACCCGGGACCATGTCGGGGGCGACTCTGTCGCGGGGATCAATGATCGTGTTGCCGTCAACAAGCAACCCATCCTCGCGAGCCATCTCGCGTACCCGTTCCATACCCGTCTTCGCCGTCTTCAGGTCGTCGGCCAAATTGACCAGTGACTTTCCGTAGCTCTCGATTCCCAGCTCGAAGGTGAAGGCCTCGCTCTGCGCAGAATCGACCTTGGTGTGAAAGGCCGACGCGGCGTCCCCCTCCCAGGACCTTTCAGACCGATCACGTGCCGTCCGGTAATCGTCCGAAGCGGTTCCCACCGCTACGGTGAAAGTCTTCTCGATCCATAGGCCCAAAGTCCGGATACTTTGGGGGTCGCCCTCAATCGTCGTGTCAATTGACATCCAGGCCTCCGCTGTAGGAGTCGGCCGAGGCTGTATCCGTGGTGTCGTAGCAGTTGCCGGCCGAGGCCACCGTGTTGCCGAAGGCCTGCATGTTCACCACCAGGTTCCCGGCGTTGGACAGCAGGTGAGCAAAGTCCCCGACAATCGTCTCAGTCAGGTCCCCGGCGTCCAACCATTCGGGAGCCGTCTCGCCGGTCGCGTCCAGGTTTCCGGCCGCCGATTTCAGCTTGGCAGCAATGTCTGCAACTTCATCGAGATCAACCTTCACCGGCTCGGCCATCAGTGCTCCTCGACCCGGCGCCACATGTCCGGTCGGATCGGCAGATCCAGCAAGATCGAATCGAAGGACTGGGCTTCGTCGATGAGATGCAGATCTCTGGTCATCATCACGGCCCACGGCTGGTCCGGCCCGCAGTGCTTCACGAGTCGATCAAGGGCCGAATAGACAGGCAGACCGAGTCGCCCGTCAGGCATCACTCGTAAGTCCACCACAAACTCATCGTCGATCGGACCCGGTGCCCGCGGCACGTACAGAACCGGTGGCAGCCCTTCCAGCGCGAAGCTGTCATCGGCATCAGCGATGCCCATGGCTGCCCCTGTTTCCGGTTCAGACATGGGTCAGAACCCTAAAGGACATCGCGCCCGTTCGGGTCACTGTGTGACCTACCTCGCGCTTGTCGCACCTTTAACAACAGGCAACTACTTCATTTGGCAACGTCATCGCTCAGCCCTCTGGGTTTCCCCAGGGCCAAGGTCATCGTGTTGTCCGCCTGCGCAACTCCGGCGCAATCCTGAAGGCGGACCGCCAACACAGTCCGTGACCTCGACCGTCAAGTCCGCGTAACTGCCCGCACGATGAACGCACACCGCACCCATCGGCCGTCTCCCCCTGCCCGCCGGCGAGAGCACATAACGTGCCCAAAGCCCCATTTCGTTGGCCAGCCATGGAGAGCCCTGATGCCGCGTCCGGATCCGCACCTGACCCCCAGAGACCGTGTTGTGCTTCTGTCACTGATGGCCGTCGCCACCGATGTCAGCAACCGGGAGCTGAAAGCGCGGTGCGGGCTGGACCTGACCGGCGACGCCCGTCACCGGCTGAACGAAGCGGGCCTGGTCAACAGCCCGAAGGTCGGGCGGGAGCTGCGGCACGAACTCACCGACGAGGGCTGGGACTGGGCCAAGAAGGAGTTCTCCCAGCCCTACCCGCCCCGGGCCGACACTGGCACGCGGGGTATGTACCTGATCCTCAGCCGGGTCAGCGAGTTCCTGGACCAGACCAACCAGAGCGCTGATGTCATTTTCGCTCCCCCGGCCAAGGATCTCGGCATTCGCCTGCGGGAGGCCGTGGCCGAGCTCGCCGAGGCTCCGGGTGAATGGGTTGCCTTGTCGCAGCTGCGTTCGCACCTGTCCGACGTCGCTCGTGACGAACTGGATGCCGCCCTCAGCGCCGCGTACCAGGGGCCGGATCTGGTCATCATGGCCGACGCCGACGAACGCCGGCTCAGCGCCGCCGACCGCGCTGCCGCGGTTCGGATAGGAGGCGAAGACCACCACCTCATCCGGCTGGCTACCTCGTGAGGAAGCTGACGGGCGAGGAGTTCACCGCGCTGTCGTCCCTGCGGTTCGAGTGGACGATGACGCTCGACGACATCTGGCACCCTCCCCGTGAGCACGTCACCGATCTGAACCACGCCACCGCCCGACGACTGCAGGCCGGGGTGGAAGACGCGCAGAAGAGCGACGGGCCGAGCCCGCTGGGCCTGATCATCGAGGGCAACAAAGGGTCGGGCAAGACGCACCTCATCGCCTGGTTACGTAATGAGGTGCAGCGCGACGACGGCTACTTCTTCCTGGTCGGGCTGACGCGCGGCGATGCGTTCTGGACCAACGTGATGGAAGGCGTGCTGGACGGTCTGTGGCGACCGACGCCCGGCCGTTCACACCAGATCGACATCCTGCTGACCCGGCTCGACCTGATCGGCGGGACCTCTCGAAGAGCTCAGCGCGCTTCGAACGAGCAGGTCGACCGAGCAACGCTGGATAATTTTGTCGCCGGACTGGGTCGGCGCGGTTCCGGTCTCGGGCCCGAGATTGCCGATACGGCAAGGGCTCTGATGATGTATGGAGCATTGGACGAGTCGGTTCAGTCCGTCGCCCGCAACTGGCTCGTCGCCTCCCCCGACCAGGATCTCGAAGAGCTGCGCCAGTGGGGCATTCGCGGGGCCCGGCCGGTCGAGCTGATTGTCCAGGACATTTTCCGTCTGGTCGCCGTGACCGGGCACAGCGTGCTGGCCATGGACCAGATCGATCCGCTGATCGCTCATGCCTCCGCATCACCGGCCTCGGTAGCTGCTGACACTCAGGACGAAGGTCGGGACGAGGCCGTCCAGCACGTCGCCCAGGGGGTCATGATGCTGCGCGACCTGACGCGGCGCACGCTGACCGTTCTGGCCTGTCAGCCCAACACTTGGACGTTGCTCAAGACGCGCAGCATCAGCTCGGCCCGCGACCGATTCCGCGATCCTCAAATCCTCCAGGGCATCAACCGCACGGAGATCGCCACCGAATTCGTGGCCAAGCGATTCACCGCCAAGTACCACGAGGTCGGCTTCACCCCGCCCTACCCCACCTGGCCGATCACACAGCAGGCCTTGAACGAGGCCGTCAACTACACGCCCCGCGCCCTGCTGCAGCGTATCGATGCGCACGTCCAGTACTGCCTGGATACCGAAACACTCCTGGAACTTGCACATTTGGACGATGGTGGCTCGCAAACGTCCCCCATTGTCACCGATGAACGCGAGATCGAGCTCAAGCGCCTCGATCAGCGCTTCGACGAGCTGAAGGCGCAGGCAGATCTGGGCCAAGCGACCGACCAGCACGCGGACGATGTGGTGGGCCCGGACTGGCTGGCTGCGGGTCTGCAGACCTGGGTCCTGGAGCAGGGCGATCGGGCGTCAGCCTTCACGCTGGATCCGAAGCCGGGCAAGAAGCCGTCGCTGCACGCACGACTGCGCTTCACGTTTCACGAGAAGACCGAGTCGGAAAGTCACTACTCCTTCCGTGTCATCAATACCGCGCACGCTTATTCGGCGCTGACCAAACTACGGTCGGCCATTTCGGTTTCCGGTTTCCAGCCGGGTGATGAGACCCGCAATCTGATCATTGTGCGGAACACCCCCTGGTCATCCGGAACCAAGACACAGAGCGAGACCAAGGCGTTCAAGACCGCCGGTGGAACCATCACGGAATTCACGGACGAAGACATTCGCGTGCTCCACGCTTTGCAGCTGATGCTGACCGAGCGGGACGCGTTGCTGCGCGCCTGGATCGTGAGCCGGCGGCCGGCCAGCACGACGACGCTGTTCAGCCAGGTGCTGTCGGAGTCCTTTCTGACGGCCTACGATCCTGTTCCGGAAGAACCAGAACCTGAGATCGTTGCCGGTGTCCCGGTCGGGCGGCTGGTGGACGTATCAGGCCAGTTGGTCTTGGACCTGGAGTCCCTGCGTCGGCACATTGCAGTCTTCGCCGGCAGTGGATCGGGCAAAACTGTTCTGCTGCGCCGCATTATCGAAGAGTGCGCTCTGCGGGGTGTCTCGTCCATTGTTCTGGATCCCAACTACGACCTGGCCCGCCTCGGTGACCCCGCGACCTCTCCTCCCCCGGAATGGCAAAAAGGGGACGCGGAGCGCGCCCGGGAGTTTCACGAGACGTGCGAGGTGGTGGTGTGGACACCGCTGCGCACCAGTGGTCGGCCGCTGACCTTCCAGCCCCTACCGGACTTCTCTGAACTGCTCAACGATGCGGACGAGTTTCAGCAGGCCGTTCAGATGGCCGTGAACGCATTATCGGGTCGGGTTCGCGCCGACGGGCCCACCCGCCGGGCCGAGATCCAAAGAGCCGTACTGAAACAGTCGATCGAGTTCTTCGCCCGCAGCGGAGGCGGGCCTTTGCAGAGTCTGGCCGATCTGCTGGCCGAGCTTCCCGAGCAGGCCAGTGATCTGGATCAGGCTCCGAAGATCGCCGCCGAAATGGCCCAGACGATGCGGGCGAATATGGTCAATGACCCGTTGTTCGGGGGCGTCGGAACGCCCGTTGACCCGGCGCAGCTCCTCACCCCGACCGCCGGAAAACGCGCCCGGATCTCCGTCATCAGCATGATCGGGCTGGAAGGCGACGAACAACGTCAGCACTTCATCAGCCAGTTGCAGATGGCGCTGTTCGGCTGGTTCAAGAAGCATCCGGCCCGCGACGTGCCGTTGGGTGGGCTTCTGGTGATGGACGAGGCCCAGACCATCGCCCCCTCCGGCGCCCTGACCCCGTCCACCCACAGCACCCTCGCCCTCGCCTCACAGGCACGAAAGTACGGACTGGGTTTGATTTTCGCGACCCAGGCACCCCGGGGACTGCACAATCGGATCCCGGGCAACGCGTCCACCCAGTTCTACGGGCGGCTTAATGCCCCTGCGCAGATTCAGACCGCCCGCGAGATCGCCCGGCAGTCGGGCGGCGACGCGACGGACATCGGCACGCTGGGCATCGGGCAGTTCTACGTCGGGGTCGGAGGTCAACCCTTCGTCAAGATCCACGCCCCGATGATGCTGAGCCACGACGGCGGCCCGCTCAGCCCCGAAGAGGTGCTGGACCGGGCCCGGGCGGGAATGGTCGACGATGAGTGAGACCGCCGTGAATGTGGACATGTACCGCGACTATCCGGGCTACCGGATCATCGACCGGAGTGAGATCGACCAGGCCCTGACGAAGGCGCTGGTCGTGGTGGACACCAACCTGCTGCTCAACCTCTACCGCTACGCCGAAGGCACCTGCGACGACCTTCTGGGGGTACTGGGGAGCCTGGGCGACCGGCTGTGGATTCCGCCGCAGGTCATGCGGGAGTTCTGGCGCGGACGACTGAGCGTGCTCACCGGTCGCGGATCGGCCACCGACGCGGTGATCGCCGCCCTCGAGAAGCAGCAGCGCGCGGGCGCCGATGCGATCAACCAGTGGGTCAAATCCATCGCCGTCGATCCGGACGAGGCCGTCCGGCTGCGCAAGGTGCTGGCTTCAGCGCATGACGAGGTGGCGAAGACCGTCCTGATGCACGCTCCCCCGCAAGCCGTCAGTCCGTCGGTGACCGACCCCGTCCTCCAGCGATTGGAGACGCTTCTGGTCGGCAAAGTGGGCCCGATACCTGACGCGGGAGCATGGCAGAAGGCGATCGCCGAGGGAAAAGTGCGGGCCAAGAGCAAGACACCGCCGGGCTTCCGTGACATCTCCAAAGAGGAATCGGATCTCGAGGAGGGCTCGGCCGGGGACTATCTGGTCTGGTCGCAGTCCATGGCGGAAGCCAAGCGCCGCGACCTGGACCTGATTCTGGTCACCGGCGACGAGAAGGACGACTGGTGGTGGAAGCACCGCAACCAGTTCCTCGGACCGCGCCCCGAACTGGTCCGGGAATTCGACCAGTTCTGTGGTCACCGATTCTTCATGCTGCGTCCTGTCCAGTTCCTCAACCGCGGATCCGTGCTGAAGGCGCCGGTGCGACACTCGTCCGTCGTCGATGCCGCGCGCGTCAGCCAGGAGACGGCTCAGGATGTCTGGCCCGCGGCTGCGGTAACGGCCCTGATCGAGCAACTGGATGACGAGGGCTACCCGCAGGCCGACGTCATCCGGCAGGCCGCGGCCAACGGCGGATCTGTCAGCCGGGAAGAGATTTTCGAGATCTGCAACTTCGACAGTGACCGTATGCTGCGGGGATTCACTCGTCCGTGCTCGCGGATCACTTCGTACCTGAAGAACTCCGGGGTGCTGCCGCGTGAGGTCCAGCCCTGCCTGCGGCCGGATTTCGACAAAGAGGGAATTGCGCAGGCGTTTCTGATCCCACCGGAAATGGTAGACGTGCTGGCTGGCGAAGAGGGCGCGTAGACGTTCGCGTGCCCGCTGGTCAGGACAACCCGAGAACACCGAAAGTTTGTCAGGAGCGAATGATGGAGCACGAGATCCAGCTGATCAGTGACGGTGACGGGTTAGCGGTCATCGGCGAGGCCGCGGACGTCGAGCGTTTTCTCGCGTCGGAAGGGCTGCCGTCGAAGGAGCTTGGGCTGCCTCGGCTCAAGTCGGTTCTGCGCACCGGATCTATTGCTGCCCAAGCGGGTTCGGAGATCGCTGCCAATACCGGACGCTGGGTTCAATTGAGCTCCGACTCGGCCGGTCGAATTGCGGAATTCGGACTTCGCAAGAGCTCTACTTCAGGACTGAGCACAGGTGTGCTGAAGGGCCAGAAAGGCCAGATCAAAGGCTTCGTCGAGTTTGCGAAGGGGCCTGTGTCGCCTCAGGCGCTGGTGGCCAACCCGGCCATCCTCGCCGGCGCCGCCGGAATCATGGCCCAGCTCGCGATGAAGCAGAGCATGGACGAAATCACCGACTACCTGGCCGCGATTGACCAGAAGGTCGACGACGTCCTCCAGGCCCAGAAAGACGCCGTCCTGGCCCGCATGATCGGATCGGGCCTCGTCATCGACGAGACCATGACCCTCCGCGAGCAGCGAGGCCGGGTCGACGACATCATGTGGTCGAAGGTGCAGACCGCACCGACCACCGTCGCCGAGACCCAGGCCTACGCGCTGCTCCAGCTCGACGCGCTCGCCGACACGATGGAGTCGAAGACCTACATCAGCGAGATCGCCGCCACGACCAAGGAAGCCGAGTCCGTCGTCCGGGAATGGCTCGCCGTCCTGGCCCGCAGCTTCCAGCTACAAGACGCCATTGCCGTGCTCGAACTCGACCGGGTGATGGACCAGTCCCCCGAAGAACTGGACGGACATCGCCTCGGCCTGAAGACCGCCCGGCAGAACCGGCTGGAGCACATCTCGCGCAGCACCGAGCGCCTGCTGGCCAGGATGGGCGCAGCGGTGGAAACAGCCAACGCGAACGTGCTGCTGAACCCCTTCGAGGCCCCCGCCGTGGTCCAGTCGAGCAATCACGTCGCGGCCGGCGTGCACGACTTCCGCAGGAGACTCAGCATCGAGTCGAGCGACCAGGAGGCACAGGCCAGAGCCTGGACAGCCGCGGCCACAGAGGTGAAGGACAAGGCCCTGGGAGTGGGAGCGCAGGGCGTGGATGCGGCCCGGACCTTGGGCAACGAGACCCTGAACCGGGCCGGCGCGGTGGCCGGGAAGATCTCCAGCGGGATTTCCTGGCGCGGACGACGGCGGGATGAAGACAAGCCGGAAGGCTGATCGAGAGCAACTCACGGTCGCCGGCATCTACCGCGGTACACCGCGCGGGGCACGGTGGGTCGGAGGGAGGTGTCTGTGGCCAGGGCCGCGCAGCTACCCCGTCTACATCTCTGACCACGGCCTACGGCAACCGCGATGCTCCTTCTGGTCATCGGGATCCGACAAAGCTGCAGGTAGAGGCGGTGCATGTCAGTGATCTCGCCATTGTGTGACATGCATCCTGGGCCCATGTCACTAAACGAACATGCGATCTCAATCCATGCGTGTCATCAGGCCGGAAGGCTGCGTAACGGACAGGAAGCCGGTGTCCAAATAGATCACCAGCGTTCCTCGTCGCGCAGGGTCGCGATCATGTCGGCCGCGTCGACCTCCACATTTCCCCACTCCGGCGGCAACGGCAGGGGGCCAGTGCAGATCGGCATGCTGGCTTTCCCGGAAGCAACCAGTCGGGCCAGCACGGACTGATCGTTGGTGACCGGCACGAGCCTGGCGATCGGACGCCCTCGATCAGTGATCTCGAGCAACTCACCGCTGCTGACCCGGGCCAGCATCTGGCTGGTGTTCCGGCTCAGTTCGCGGGTGCTAATTCGATGCATGAGCGGAATTTTAGAACTCCGTATTCGGCAAGGATCGAGGCATTTTCCCGAAACTGGGAGACCCTGGGCCTGGCCATCGGGGCGGCCGAGGGCAACCTCTATCCGTGCAGGGTTGATGCCGCGCTGAACAGCTAGCCCATCACATTGGGTGTCAGCCTCGCGGCCGCCAAGCCTCGAACAGGTCTTCGGGGCCGAAGGCTGCGTCCAAACCATTCAGCGTCGGATCCACGCCGTTTCGACTGATCGCCAGCAATGGGATCGGCGCCGACGTGAGCTGCGCCCTCTGCCGCTGAAGCGCGACCAGGTCATGAGCGTCGAAAGGCGAACGCTCCAGCCACTTCATTGAGCCGACGAACAGCAATTCCTTCGCGATCGGAGCACGATCGGCTCCGACAACGTCGATCTCCACGCTGTTCGAGCGGGTCCAGTAGGCGCCTACGGCCGGTGCTGACGGAAGACCGGCACTGGGTAACAACCGGGCCAGAGACTCACGCAGGAGTGGCTCGATCACCCGCCCGCGCCAGCTCACCCAACGCTGCTGGATACGGTCCAGAGTGATGTCGCCACGTAAACGCTCGACCTCGGCCAAATGCGGTCCGACGAACGTCAGCCAGAAGCGTAGGTACGGGTCCGCAACGACGTAGTGCTTCTCCTTAGACGGCTGTGTGGATAATGGTTGTTCCGCAACGACTATCCGCTTGTTGACGAGTATTTCGAGCGCACGGTTCAGAGTGCTGTGTGCGATACCACCCGCCGCCCGGGCAATATTACTGAACGTGCGCTCGCCGCTCCCGATCGCCTGCAGCACCGTACCGGCCATCGCGGTGTCCGGAAATTCTGCAGCCAGGGAACGTTCGGCCGAGACCAGCAGCGGCGAGACCGGATTAGCTAGCTCTTCGGCCAGGAACTGCCAGAGATCTGCTCCCGTCGACCAGTTCGCACAGATCAACGGCAGGCCCCCCGTGACGAGGCTGGCATCGAAGGCATCCACCGGCTCCAGGTGCAGCATCTGTGCCACCTCGAAGGGATTCAGCGGCCCGAGCACCAGCTGCGTTCCCCGCTGATGGAAGGGGCGCCCGTAGGAATCCAGGGCCTCCATCATGGCCAGATCCGAACCGACGAGAATGAGCAGCACCGGTTTACGACTCAGTTCGCGGTCCCAGGAGCGTTGCAGGATGCCCTCGAACGCGTCCACCCGTTCCATGAGATAGGGCGCCTCGTCAATCACGACGATGCTTGGACGGTCGTCCGGCAGGACGCCGGCCAACTGCCGTAGAGCCGCGCTCCAGTTGCCGGGCCTGGACTCTTCAAAGACCGCGCGGTCGGGAAGGCTCGACGTGACGACAGCCTCGACGAACGCTTCGAGTTCGAGCTCCTCCGAAGCCCCCGCCGCAGTGAAGAACATGAAGGGCACCTGTGCTCGGTCGGCGAACGCCTCGACCAGGCTGGACTTGCCGATCCGTCGACGCCCCCGCATCAACAGGCATTTGCCGGGCCGCGGATCAGCGCTCGCTGACCGCAGCACCGAGTCGAGCATGCCGTCCAGCACGGCCAGCTCGTGCTCACGACCAACAAACTCAACCATGTCGCCCCCTAGCCTCGATGTTAGTAACATCGAGGATACTATCCTCCGCGCAACTAATGGCCAGGCCGTGGATACTTCAGACCCATAGAGCGAACATCCTGTTACCAAAAGTGACCATAAAGGATCATTCGGGCATATGGTGGCGGGAAGAGATCGACCCAGCCCTGCGCGCATGGCACACCATCACCACATACCGCCGCAGTCGAGGTCAGTGATCATGACCGGTACCGCTGCACGGTAGGGCCGCGGACGGCTAACCGAGCACGCCGAGACATGGGCATGCCTACACCGCTCAGCTCCCGGAGACGGTCTTCACAGCACACCCCGAAAGGGTTCTGAACAGGCACTAGATCTCTTTCGTCCAGGGTCAGGAGAATTCTTACGCAAGGCTATGCATCTAGCCTTGCGCAACCAGCCCAAGAAGAGCTCGCCCAGACCCTGCACTCCCCGGTGAGGGCGACGCCAGCCAGCATGTTGCATAGTCCGACCAGGTCAGATGCCCGACGTCCGCAAGCAACACCCTTCCCTCACTCAGGAGACCCAAGGGAAACACGTGATCATTGGGACTAAACTCCCGGAGTGGTCGTCCCCTCCGTGCTCAGAAAACAACCGCGCTTGTTGATGACTCCCTCCTACGGAGCGGCAGTCAGGGGACGCTGGCACACCACGATGGACTCGCCCATCTCGTTCAAAGAGCCAGCCGTAGCAGTGCATCTGAGCTCCGGCGAACGCCAGGACCTGGACAAGCACCATCACGACGGCCTGGCCCGATTCTGGGGAGCCAAGCCCCGCTTCGACCGGGACATCGACCAGCTCACACCCGGCGACCTCGTCCTCTTCACCGGTCAAAGCAAACTGCGATACATCGGAACACTCGGGTTCAAGACGAGGAACGAACGCCTGGCCAGCGCTCTCTGGCAGGACGAGCCCAGCTGGACGAACGTGTACAGCATCACCGAACTCCAGCCGATCGCCGACGTCAGCTACCCACAGTTGGCCGCGCTCCTGCACTTCAGCCCGCAGTACTCCTTCCAGGGCACTCAGCTGCTGACGCCTGAGCAGGCCTCCCGGGTCATCGTCGGCGCGGGCATCGACCTGGGCAACGTTCAGGCCCCGAGGCAGGCAGAGCAACCGGGGCGACGTCGGCGGGCGGGGATTGCCGTCGGACTGGACCGGGCCGCGGTGCAGGATGCCCTCGACGAGTGGCGTGACCTCGGTAAAGCGGCTTTCCTGCAGAAGTACGAGGCCAACGAGGCAGCCCGGTACGCCATCATCGACCGCGACTCCGAGGCGGACGCCATGGCGATCCTGCTGGGCGCCCGTCACCGCACCGGTCTCCCGGCGGACGGCCATTGGCGCGGCGATCTCGTCAACGTGGCCGCTCCGCTCCGGAAGCTCGGCTTCGCAGTGGTCAACATCGCCTCGGAACTCGAGGGCCCTCTGGGCCCGCAACCGTCGGCCTACGTGACCCGAGCCCACGAATTCCTGGGCCCCACCGACAGCCTGAGCCTGCAAAGCATCCGCCGGGAGCAGAGTTTCCTCCGAGGAGCCCTGGGCATCGGAACCGGCCGCCCCGGCGCACAGGCGCAGTGCGCTCTGTGCGGGCGCCTGCTACCCGAAGACCTTCTCGTGGCGGCGCACATCAAACCCCGCGCCCGGTGCACCGAATCCGAACGCCTGGACATCCCGAACATCGCCATGCCGGCCTGCCTTCTCGGCTGCGACGCCTTGTACGAGCGCGGCTACATCACGGTTGACGGAGAGGGAACGGTCCGCCGGGGCCGGACCGCAGAGCCTCATCTCCTCGCGCAGGATCAGCTCATCGGCCGCAAGCTCACGATCAACAACGCCACTCGCGCCGAGTACTTCGCCTGGCACCACGCCCAGCACGCCTAGACCGGCTGATCCTCAGCACCGCACGACCCGAAAGGCAACCGTCATGGCTGTGAACGGAAACAACGTCAGGGCGCTGATTTCGGCCTTCCTCCCGATGCGCCGCCAGGAGCTCGGCGTGCTCCTCGCCGGCCTGTCCGAAGACGAAGCCGAGGACGACCTCCGGGTCGCTGTCGCGGCCGCGGGTGGCACGGTCGTCTTCCACCTGTTCGTCGACACCGAAGAGCCGCTCGACTGGACGAAGTTCCAGGAGCAGGTGGTGGGCCGCCTGCGTGGCTCCCCGAACCGCAATCCCCAGAAGGTGGAAGCCGTGGTCCGAGGGCTGGCCGGTGACACCCGCGCCTTCGACGGCATCTCGGAAGACGACCGCCTGGAGATCTCTCTCGCCGTGCTCGAATCAGCCACGGCCCTCGTTCCCGCCGACGACCTCACGCAGCTCGTGCAACGTGCCGCGACGAGAGCAATCGCTATGGGAAACGTCTTTCAAACTGGTCGTCCCAGTTGATCGCTGAACCTAGTTCCGACAACAACCGGTAAAACCCAGCACTAAATCGAGCTTTGGCGCCGACTCTAACCATCCAGGGCCTACAGCGTCCCGGCCGGCCGAGCCCTGTCGCGCTTCCGTGATACCCAAGTACACATATTTCCGAGGTGAGACCTGTCACAGCCCGTAAGGGTCAAATGAAAATGCTTCTCGGGATACCCTTTCTGACTCGTAACCAAGAGAGGATGCCATGCCGCACCAGGGCGAGCGTTTGGGCGTCGATATCGCGCGTCTATATCAGGCCGGCCAGCACAAGGTGATTCCGTTGGCCGATGAGTTCCGTGAAGCGGCAAGCAAACTGCTGAAAGCTCCCAACACGGCCGTCCTGTTGACGCGCCATGAGCATCTGGGTGGCGTGCGCGGTCCAGCACAAGCCCCCTGGGAGGACTTGCGTGATCAGCTCGTCGAGATGCTGCTCACCACGGCGACGAATATGGAGGACACCGGAAACGCGATGCTCATAGCCGCAGAAGAGTACGCAAAGACCGACAACGTCGCCGCCCGTGAGTACGACCGCCTCAAGGAGAGGTACGACAAAATCGAGGCGCTGGAACCGTGACCTACGAACAGCTAAGTCAGCATGTGGCGGACATTCAACAGTCAGCTTTGGTTTTCGCGTTGCGGTCGCAGGAGGTTACGTACGACGAGAAGACCAAGACTTACCATGATTACATCAGCGACATTCAAGTTGATCCTCCAACACGAGAAACGACCGGCCAGTTCGAGGTAGTTGCCGAACTCTTCGAGCCGTTCTACAGGATGCCCGATCCTGCAGAACTGCGTGTGCTGAGAGGTTGGGTGGCGAGCGCTGCCGCAAAGCTCAATCATGACGGCGCCGAGATCTCGGTAGACTCCGGATTCGTCGGCTCAAACCCTCAACTCGGAAAGATGGACGCGATTGCCTCATTGATTTCCGATTGGGACGGTTTCGCTGCCATGGAGTTCCACGAGAACTTTTTGGGCCATTGGCCCCACGTGACCGCGAATCAGTTCTCTATCGCGTTGGCTCTTGTGGGCATGGTCGAGGCCGAGGCTGCCCTCTGGGAGCAGGCTAGGTTGGATGTCTGCGACATAGCGCATGCCGCACAGACCGCGATGGACGCTGTCGGCGACTGCAGAGCAGAAGATGTTCAATTCACGTTGAATGTCTTCAGCTCAATTTTTTCCCTGAGCACTCTTGTGGTACCTCAAGCCGAAATGGCATTGACCTTGGTGGGTGAGGTCGCGGCGGTAGCGGGTGCGACGCCAGTCGGAGACAAAAAAGAGGGGAAATTCACGGGACAGTCCCCCGAAGAGATCATTGATGAGATCAGAGCCTCACTGGACGAACTGACCAGGAGAATAAACGCCAGCGAAGACAAGGTTCGGGAATCCGCAGACTATGCGCTCGGGATTCTGGCCACTCATCAGGATAAGTTCACTTCACCACGCCCTGCTCTGGCCGACGGTACACGAGCGAATATCAAAGATGATAATGACGGCTTCGGCCGCCCGATTGGATAAAAGCCATGGGTGAATTGGCCGAACGGGTCAATCAGTTGAAAGTTTTTGTCAGCACGCCGGACAACGGCATGACGGCCGAGCTGCAGGGACGCGATCAGCTGTCCGTGACTTTTCAGGAGGGTCTCTACCGGCGCTCCGACGAAGCTGGCCTGGAGCGGAAGATTGCCACCCTGGCGAATCTGCTGTGGCTGGCGCACACACGCGAGTACTGGCGGATCTTCCGGGATGTGACCGGCAACTACTTGGCTGGCTCAGATCATTCGCAGAACTCCTCAGTTGGTGAAAGACAGCAGGCCCGAGACTCGGTGGAGGCGATCGGCGTGTCCGCGAACGGAGCGATCAAGCTCAGGAGTACGGGACTACGGCAATGGCATGTTTCCATCCGTGGTGGGACCCTGCGCGACCTGTCTGAACGAGACTTCACCGCTTCCTTGGGCGAGGCCGCCCAAAGGCTGCTCCGGGCACATGCCGTCAAACTCGCCAAACTTTCGTACCAGGATCGTCCGTCGTACTCGAACACCTTCCGCGTGGAAGGAGCCTGACCATGGCCTTCCGGTCTGCAGGGGCGGCAGCCGGCGCCCTCTGCCTGAGCTTCGCGTTGATCGCCTGTAACGGACAAGGCAGTACCGAGACGCAGAGCTGTCAACCTGCCTCGCCCACTGCCCATCCCACGTCGGCGCCCGAGGGACACGACGTCAAGGTCGTCGAGAGTGGATTTACCACGGTGGCGGGCAAGACCAACGCTGCATTCCCGGTCATCAGCATGGGCGCAGTACTCGAGAACCCCAGCGACCAGGTCGCCTACCGCACTCGGGTCACGTTCGATGCTCAGGATGTCAGGGGAAGCTCCGTCATCCTGGACACTCAGAGCAGGTACTCCATGATCGAGGTTCCTGTCATCCAACCTGGAGAAAAGGTCGCGGTGGGTGTCTCTCTCATCGCTGACGAACGTTCGACAGCAACCACGATCTCCGTCACTCCAGACCTGTCGACATGGCTGCCGTCAGGAGATTCAAGCAATGGGCTCGCCCCGGTCGTTGCGACACTGGTTCCCGAGAATACCGACCATGACACCGATGGATCTGCCCATCTGCAATATACCGTTGCGAATACAAACTGCGATAACTTGATATATCGCGGCGTATCTGTGGTTTGGCGTGATGCCGACGGAACACTCGTGGGTGGAGACACCGACACTGCACGTTCTTCGTTCCCTTGTAACATCGACAGCTCCGATAAGGCATTTCGAGCCGACACCAAGGAGAACAGCACTCCGGAGTCCGTTGACTTCTCAAAGTCAGACGTCACGGTTTTCTGCGACGTGAACCGGCGTAGCGAGGCCCCTGGCGCCGGAAAACCCATCAACTAATCTGGTTCGGATCGAAATTTTCGCGACCACGGCGGGTAGCGTCTGCTACGACAGAGGACGCGGTTTCAGGAGCAAGGTGGCAGGTCCCCTCCGTGACTACCTGAACCGCGATCCCCAGAAGGTGGAAGCCGTGGTCAGAGGACTGGCCGGTGAGTCCGGAGCTTCATCGTGAGCAGCTTCCGCTGACCTGGCGTTTTAACCGCCGGGAAAGACTTATCACCAGCAAAACGCAGTGATTCCGCCAGGACGGCAACCTTCGAGCACCCCCATCCGACGTGACCCGCGAACGGAAAGTGCTCGGCCATCCCGTCCTGAAGGGAACCATCGTGATTCACCGTGATGTGCGGCTCCTGCGCACATGGATCGCCCTGCTGATCGCGTCTGTCGTGATCGGTGGGGTGTTCATCGTCCAGACCCGGCCCGCCGCGGCTGCGAACAAGGCCGTGTACATCCCCGCCAGCTGGAAGCAGACCGGCGAGGTGCCGTGGAGTGAGGACCGGTCGAAGGAGTCGACGAACTTCAAGCTGCTGTGGGGTGAGAAGTCGGGCACCGATCCTGAGTCTGCAGCTGAACCATACAATTTCGACCCGGACAGCATCCTCACCCAGCTCGAGAACCTGTACTCGTTCTACCTGGACGACATGGAGTTCACGCCGGAAGACGGGTTGCTGGCCGAGTACAAGATCGACGTGATCGTCACCAACACCTGGAACCGCACCGAGCTGAGCGACTGGGCGACCGGTGGGTCGGCGGACGGCAAGGTGGGCGTCATCAACATCGCCCCCGGTGCCGCGCTTCCGGGGTCGTGGGGTCTGGCGCACGAGCTGGCCCACGTCTTCCAGAACTACACGTTCCTTGGGGAGTCGGGGAAGGGCTTCACCGACGCCAGCTCGGGCACGTTCTGGGAGACCAGCGCCGAGTTCATGGCGATGCAGGCGCTGCCCACGACGGCCGCCGGCGACCTGAGCCGCTGGCTGCGCTCGGAGAACCTTTACTACAGCTCCAGCCGTCATCACTACGGCAACTGGATGCTGATGCAGTACATCAAGGACCGCGACGGCCTGGCCATGTTCAACAAGATCTGGAACGAGGCGAAGGACGACGAACACCCGCTCGAGACCTACCGCCGGATCACGGGCATCACGCAGGCCGAGCTGAACCGGCGGGTGGGTGAGTACGCCACGCGCACGGTGACGTACGACTTCGGCAATCAGGCGACGCTGGCCCCGTTCATCAAGGACGTGTACGGCGCGGGCTTCCTGAACGACGCGTACAACGGCGGCAACGTCGAGGCGGTCGACGCCTCGCTCGGGCACTACCGGATCAACTCCCGGGTGGCTCCGTCCGACTACGGCTTCAACAAGATCAAGCTGGTGCCCGACGCGGACGGCGGCAAGGTGTCGCTGCGGCTCAAGGGGCACGCGGAGACGGGGGCCACCGGCTGGACCTTCGGGCTCGTGGCGGTGAAGAACGGCACGCCCCGTTATTCGGAGCTCAAGACCGGCACCGACAACCGCATCGACCTCCAGCTGGCGCCCGGCGAGACCGAGGTGTGGCTGGTCACCACGGCCACGCCCGACGCCGTGCCGCACTACGGCTTCCAGGACGGCTACACCAAGGCCCAGCGCTTCCCGTACGAGTTCCGGGTGGCCGGGGCCACCCCGTCCGGTTTCGAGGCCGGGTACACCAAGCCGGCCGCGACCGACGGCGGTCACTGGCACACCAACGGTGGCGGCTGGGTCGCGGCCGGGGCGAAGGTCGCCGCGACGGCTTACGTGGGCCCGAAGGCCGCGGTCTTCTCGGGCACCATCTCGGGCAACGCCCGCATCGAGGGCCTCGGATGGGTCAACGGCGGCACGGTGAGTGGCAACGCCGTCGTGAAGGACAACGCGCTCATCCAGGCCGGGGCCAACCTGTACGGTGACATCGTGGTCGGCGGCGACGCGGAGATGGCCATCACCTGCAGTTCGGGCACGTATCTGGCCTTCGACCTGGAGCGCGGCTGCGACGGCAAGGCCGGTGAGAGCGACATCAACCCGTCGTTCACCGCCTTCAGCAGCTCCGAGCTCGCCCTCTAGAACCGACGAAACGGTCGCAGGGCATCGGTGCCCTGCGACCGTTGAGCGGCCCCGCTTTGGAGAACCAATCCTCCATCCCGTAAGCTTCTGAAGGTTCGCGACGGAGGCATGATGTTCCGGAGCGTTTCTATAGGCCCCCATCGTCTAGTGGCCTAGGACGCCGCCCTCTCAAGGCGGTAGCACGGGTTCAAATCCCGTTGGGGGTACGCTGTTCGCACTACGTGTAAGGCCCTGTAGCGCAGTTGGTTAGCGCGCCGCCCTGTCAAGGCGGAGGTCGCGGGTTCAAGTCCCGTCAGGGTCGCCTTCGCAAGAAATGAAGGGCTGGTAGCTGGGGAGACCCGGTCGCCAGCCCTTTTCTCATCGGTGAATGACCTCGATCGTCCCGGGTCCCCGAACCGGCCGCGAGGAAACCGTCGCAGCCACACCCGAGGCGTCGTACGGCAGATCCCGGTGCTGGGCGGTCGAATGATGGACGATCGCCGCACCAGTGCGCGGAGCGTCAGGGTTTTCGGGGTCGGTGGGATGGTGGACGAGGTACGCCACCCCGCCGTCCCGTCGGCGATCCGTTGGACCATCGTGGTTTTCAGATCGACCAGATCCAGTCCGTACCGCTGCGGGTCGACGTCATGGTCGACCGCGGTCCGCCGCGCCGACGTGGCTCTCCCCGCGGAAAGCTCCCCGATGAATGATGCTCCTGGGGGTCGGCAACGTCCTTGCCGGTGAGGATGCCGAGCCGGTGCGACGAGGCGGCCATCCGGGAGCGGACACCGGAAGATACGCCGTGTGTACATCTGGTACATCCGGTACCGGATGTACCAGATGTACACAACGCATAGGCGGCGCTGCCGGTACGGCACCCTGGTCGCCGGCCAGGCTGTGACGTCGCCCCTGGGCCCTGGCCACCGGTTCCGATTGACGTTCTGACGTCCGGCCTGAGTAGCGTGTCCGGTGGCTGCGGTTGGTCTCGCAGGCGGTGAGATCGATCGAGGAGCGTGCGTGGCTGTCCTGAACCTGACCGACGTCCAGGTGGCTGTTCACGGCCTGGTCGGCACGGCCGCTCTGCTCACCGGCCGGGCTCTGGCACAGTCCGGGCGGGTTCAGAAGGTCACGGTCGATCCGTCGTCAGGAGCTGTTCGGGGCGTTGTTCGTGACGGCAAGGTGGCTCGCGCGGTCGAGGTGACTTCGCGCTACCGGGCCGACGGGGTCTTCGAGGCCGGCGAAGGCCTGTGCGCCTGCGGAGCGGCTCCGTGTCAGCACGTCGCGGCCCTGATCCTCGCCCACTTCGACAAGCCGACGGCGCCGGAGAGCACGAAGGAAACCCGCCGCACCCGCGCGAAACCTGCCCCCGCACCGCAGCCCGCACCGTGGGAGACCGCGCTGACCACCGCGCTCGCACCCCCACCCGCCGCGGTCGACCACGGGCGCCGACATGCGTCCTCCATTCCCCGACCGCACGAGCCGGCGAGCGCCGCTGCGCCACCGGTCGCCCTGCAGTTCGAGCTCATGAGCGACCCGGGGTTTCGCATCGGTGTCCGGCCGGTCGTTCCGGGCCGCAACGGCGGCTGGGTGCGCTCGAACATTTCCTGGTACTCCCTGGGGTATCCCGAGTACCACATGCCGCTCGTGCCTCGCTCACAGGTGCGGCTGCTGCGCGAGCTTCACGCTCTTCCGTCGGCGCACGACCACAGTTATCGCGACAAGGTGCTGATGCTCGACTCGATCATCAGCCGCCGGGTGTGGGACCTGCTGCGGGAGATCCAGGAGACCGGCCTCCCGTTGGTGATGGCCGGGCGGGGCGCCGTGCCGGTGCACGTGCTGCACGAGCCGGTGGTCGCGCGGGTGCTTCTTCAGCGGCGGGAAGCGGGGCTGGTGCTCGAACCGGTGCTGGAAGGTGCGGGGCAGCAGGTCACGCGGGGATACCTGCCCATCTCCGATCCTCCGCACGGGGTGGCTTGGCAGCCCTCGCCCGGTGAAGGGCTGCGGCTGGCCCGGCTGTCGGCGGCCCCTCCTCAGCTGTTCTGGCAGTTGTCCCAAGGTGACATCCCGCCGATCCCGGCGGCCGACGAGGAACGTTTCCTGTCCGAGTTCTATCCGCAGTTGAGCCGTCATCTCGAGGTGGTCAGCCCCGACAACTCGCTGGTTCTGCCGGCGGCGCAGCCTCCGGTGCTGGAACTCACGGTGACGCCCCTGGGCGATCACCGCATGCAGCTCGACTGGGCCTGGGCCTACCGGCTCGGCGCGGCCAGTCGCCATTCACCCTTGCAGACCCGGCCCGGACAGATTCCGCCGGGCCGCGACGTCACGGCCGAGACCCGCACCCTCGATGCGATCAGACCGCTGCTCTCCGAGTTCCCCGACCTGACGCAGAACCCGATCAGTGGCGTGATTCCGTTGGCGCAGAGCATGGTTCACGGGGTCACCACGGCCCGTCTGATGAGCCAGACGATCCCGCTGTTGCGCGAGCGGCCTGACGTCGACGTGCGTCTGGCCGGGCCTGGAGGCGACGCTACGGCCTTATCAGGAAGACGGTTTCCGCTGGCTGGC
Organism: Kineosporia sp. NBRC 101731; assembly: GCF_030269305.1. Lineage (NCBI taxonomy): Bacteria > Bacillati > Actinomycetota > Actinomycetes > Kineosporiales > Kineosporiaceae > Kineosporia > Kineosporia sp. NBRC 101731. The sequence goes on along the minus strand of NZ_BSTC01000013.1, from coordinate 117,050 downwards.
CACGCTGTTCGATCATCGCCTCGGCGGTGTGCTGGCCGACGACATGGGCCTGGGCAAGACCGTGCAGACCCTGGCGCTCTTCCTGCACGCTCGCGAGAACGGTCTGAGCGATAAGCCTTTCCTGGTGGTGGCGCCCACCAGTGTGGCAGCGAACTAGGCCCAGGAGGCGGCTCGCTTCGCTCCCGGTTTCACGGTCTCCACCATCACGGCGACCTCCGCCCGGCGAGGCCACGAGGTGGCTGACGCCGCCGACGGTGCCGACCTCGTCATCACTTCATACACGTTGTTCCGCCTGGAGTTCGAGCAGTACCGCGAGCTGGAGTGGGCGGGCCTGGTGCTGGACGAGGCTCAGGCCGTGAAGAACCACCAGGGCGCGGGTTACCGGTGTGCCCGGGAACTGCCGGCGGCGTTCAAGCTCGCTATCACGGGCACGCCGATGGAGAACAACCTGATGGAGTTGTGGGCGCTCCTGTCGATCACCTCACCCGGGTTGTTCCCCCGCCCCGAGCGTTTCACCGAGTACTACCGCACGCCGATCGAGCGTGAGCAGGACCCCGACCGGCTCGACCAGCTGCGCCGGCGGATCACACCCCTGATGCTGCGCCGTACCAAGGAACTGGTCGCCGCCGATCTGCCGGACCGGCAGGAGCAGGTCCTCGAACTCGAGTTGACGCCCCGCCACCGGAAGATCTACCAGAAGTACCTGCAGCGGGAACGACAGAAGGTCCTGGGCCTGCTGGGTGACCTGAACCGCAACCGCTTCGAGATCTTCCGGTCCCTCACCCTGCTGCGGCAGGCCACGCTCGACGTCGGGCTGGTCGATCCCGCCCACGACAGTGTTCCCAGCACCAAACTCGACGCCCTGATGGAACAACTGACCGAGATCGCGGCCGAAGGTCACCGGATCCTGGTGTTCAGCCAGTTCACCCGCTTCCTCGGCCGGGCGGCCGATCGCCTGAACCAGGCGGGCATCGAATACTGCTACCTCGACGGAAAGACCAAGGACCGGGCCCGGGTGGTCTCGCAGTTCCGCGAAGGCACCGCCCCGGTCTTCCTGATCAGCCTCAAGGCCGGTGGCACCGGCCTGAACCTGACCGAGGCCGATTACGTCTTCCTGCTCGACCCCTGGTGGAACCCCGCCGTCGAGGCCCAGGCCGTCGACCGGGCCCACTGCATCGGCCAGACCCGTAACGTCATGGTCTACCGGCTGGTGGCCCGGAACACGATCGAGGAGAAGGTAGTGGCACTCAAGGCCCGCAAGAGCGCCCTGACCAACAGCGTTCTCGACGGCGAGGCGATGGGCTCGGCCGCACTCACCGCCGACGACATTCGCGGGCTGCTCGACTGACGACCTGGGAAACCATTCGACCGGGTCGCCGCCCTCGGCCGACGAAACTCCCCGGGCGCCGCCGATCCCGTCAGCGACGACGCAGACGCACTGTGATCGCCGTGCGGGAGTGGTCCACCTCGGCCCGAAGCCCCTGCGGAACCCGTACGTCCTTGAAGGTGCCCTGCACCCGGCCCGCCGTGATCACCGCGACGTCACCGGCCTTGCCCTCGACCTGCAGAACCGGGTTGCCGCGCAGCACCAGGTGGTCGTCCACCGTGACCCGCACCGCCCCGGCCAGTTTGAGCACCCCACCGAGCTGCCGGTACTCCCCCGACAACCGGGCTGAGCTGGTGAACTCGAGAGTTCCGCCGTCCACCCGCACGTCCCCGCGTCCCACAGCGCTCTTCCCCGCCACCGTGAGCGTGCCCCCGACCAGCCGGGTGCCACCCCGGTAGGAGTTGTCGCCCGTCAAAGTCAGCGCACCGGTGCCGGATTTGGTCAGACCACCTCGTCCGCTGATGTCGTTGCGCCAGGTGTCGTGAGCCGAGAAGCCAAGGGTGGACGCGTCCATCGTCACCTCGACATCGCGGGAGAACGCGGCGTAGCCGTCGGCAGCGGCGAAGAGGTTCAGCCGGCCCCAGTTCTCCGGGCCGTCGAGCAGAGGGTGCCCGGACGTCAGCGCGGTCGTGCGCAGGACCTCGCGCCGCTGCGCGGCGGTCAGGTAGGGCTGCCTGGTCTCCAGCAGCACCTCGGCGCCCTTCGGCACGACCATGGGTGCGGACGACCTCTTGGCCGGCAGGCCGTACGTGAGCTTCTCCTCGACCAGGCGACGGTTCGCCGCACGGTCCGCGTACGCGTCCGTCGTTCCACCGCTGTGGGCGTACCCGATCAGGTCGGCCCCGACCCGGCCGGTGAAGTAGGAGTTGGCCTGCTCGTGGGCAGCGGCCTTCAGCGCGGCGTTGGCCGGGTCGTTGAGGATCGCCGCAGCCAGAGCGGTGGCCAGGATCCGGCCGCCCATCACGTCGAGCGGCGAGTGCATGCCGGAGAGGACGCGGGTGTCGGCGAGGTCGACGGCCGAGGTGAAGAGTTCCTGGAACCGCTCCGGCACCGCATAGGCGTAGGCGAGCGAGGCCAGGTAGAAGGCGTTGGTGTGGCCGCTGGGGTAGCCGCCGTCCTCAGCCGGGGTGGTGCTGCGCTGACGCAGCAGCTGCGGAATCACCGTGACCGGGGAATCGTAGACGGGGTAACCGAACTCGTCGATCCGGCCGGTGTCGACCACCCGGTTGTCCACGGTCATGCGCCAGGGCCGCGGATACTGGTAGGCGGCCTTGCCCGGGTTTCCCGAGGAGTAGGTTCCGCGCAGCCGGTTGACCAGGGTCACGACCTGTCCGAGTGCGGAGTCGGCCGACCCCGCGCCCAGAGCCGAACCGACCGGGGCACCGGCCGGGACGGCGTCCTCCAGTTTGGTCGCCGGTGTGCCGGAGGGGATCTCGACGATACCGGTGACGGCGAGCGCGCCCTCCCGGTACAAGGATGCGAGCGGGCCCAGTCCGGCGATGGACGCGTAACTCTGGTGCTGGCGGTCGGCGAGGAAGGCCCGTCCCGCCTGGGCCTGAGTACGGGTGCGCGTCACCTGCGCCATGTGCTGCATGTTCGCGCGCAGCACCGAGGTGGAGAGCACGGTGCCGGTGTTCCAGGCGCTGCCGGTCTGCCAGAGCTGGCTCATACCGGCCAGAATGCGCACGGCGGCGTTGGTTTCGGCGGTGACGTTCGCGGTGATGTTGGTCGTGTAGGAGTCGACGAACGCCGGGGCGTTGGCGGTCGCCGTGAGCGGGGCGGCGGAGGCCGGGCCACAGAGCAGGGTGGGCCCGGCGGCCAGACCGGCCGAGCCGGCGAGAGCGGCGCGCAGGAGGGTGCGGCGGTTCAGAGCAGGGGACGCAGGCATTGCACCGATTGTGCACAGGTCCGGTCGGGTTTCTGCGAACGTCGAGCAGTGGGCCGGTGAAATGCCCGTGAACCCCTCCGCCCTTGTGCGCGTCTCCCGGAGCCCGGCCACCCCCTCAGTTGGTCACATCTGCCGTCTCGAGGTGATCGGCCCGGTTCACCCACTCCGTCACGACCCGCCCGTGCTCCAGCCGGAGCGACAGGTGCCCGGTGTTGTGCACGCGAAAACGCATCCAAGGAGGGGAATCCCAGCCCAGGGCGGCGGCGAGCAGGAACTGGGCGAAGAACTGGTGGCTGACCAGAACCACCACGTCGTCCATGCGGTGGGCGGCGAGCAGGCTGGACAGCACTCGCCGGGCACGCGGCAGGGCCCCTTCCAAGTCCGGCTCGAAGCCGCCGTGCCACGGCTGACCGGTCCCGGGGAACAGGCCGGCCGGCGCCCGCAGCTCGCCGCCGTGTCGCTGGAGTTCCTCCAGGGTCGCCCCGGGATGAGCTACCCGGTCGCCGGTGTCCTCGTCAATGCTCTGGATACCGCCGACCTCGTAGGCGTCAGGCTGCAAAACCACCGGTAGGCCACTCGCCTCGGACACCGGGCGTGCCGTCGCGACCGCGCGGAGCGTCGGGCTGGCGTACAGATGGGTCGGGACGAAGGGAAGACGCCCGGCCTCCAACGCCTTACCCAGCGCCTGGGCCTGCCTGACCCCCAGGTCGGTCAAGGCGGGATCCGGAACCCGCGCCGGATAGCCCACCACTTCCTCGACGATCTGCGCACCCTCGGACGCCGCTTTCTCGCGCGCCTGCTGCCGGGCGATCTCGGCTGCGAAATGGGCGTTGTTGGTCGACTGACCATGACGGACCAGAACGAGCTGCATGCCGATCAGTCAAGCACCACCGGCACGCCTCAGGACGTGTTTTGAAGATGATCTTCGCCGGGTCGGCCGCGGCGACTCCGGGTGGGGAACGCCGATGATCATCACCGGGCTATTGAGGAAACCGGACGGTCTGCGTTGTGTACACCTGGTACACCCGGTACCGGGTGTACCAGGTGTACACAACGCGTCAGTGGTCATCCCGGGATCGCTGGGCGAATCCTGGTGGGGTCCCCGGGGCGATGAATTCCGCGGGGTGTCGCGGTCTACTCTGCGACCGCATCACCGACGTCGAGGAGAGATCCATGGGCCGGCTCTTCGTGACGCTGGACGGGGTGGCACAGGCGCCCGGACAGCCGGACGAAGACACCGCGGGTGGCTTCACGCACGGTGGCTGGCAGGCTCCATTCGCCGAAAAGGCATCCGGTGAAGCCATCTTCGAACAGGCCCGCACCATGGACGCTCTGCTCCTGGGCCGGCGCACGTACGACATCTTCGCCGCCTACTGGCCCACCACCCCGGTGGACAGCCCGTTCAAGGAACTACTTGACCGCGTCCCCAAGTACGTGGCCAGTCAGACCCTGGAAGAACCGCTGACCTGGCAGAACTCCCACCTGCTGGACCCCGGTCTCGAGGCGGCCGTCGAGCAGGTCAAGCAGCGGTACGAGGCCGTCCACGTCATCGGGAGTCTGGGTCTGCTGCAGTCCCTGCTGCGCGGGGGCCTCGTCGACCGACTCAACCTCTGGCAGTACCCGGTTCTGCTCGGTACCGGCACCCGGGTGTTCGGCGAGGGCACCGTTCCCGCCGCGCTCCGGCTGACCGAAGCCGTCAGCTACCCCAGCGGCGCTGTCCAGCTCACCTACGACGCGCTGGGCACCGCCCCGGGTCACGGCACCATGGGCGAGTGAGGCCGGGAAAAAATGTTGGGCCCTGGTGACAACCTCATGACCTGATCCGGCGTCTACGTGGTCAGGTGGGGCCGGCCGGGGGAAACGGGACCGGCCCCACTCATCGATTCATCACTGAACCGCACAGGGCGACTCTGCGAGATCGAGACCGTAGGCCCGCCAGTCCGCCTCGGCAAAGCTGCCGGACAGAGCCGTGCAGATCGAGTCGACGGCCTTCTGCGGGTCGAGGTTCCACACGCCGACAGTGCCGTCCGTACCGGTACTGAAGAGAGTCTGCCCGTCCGGCGAGAACCCGACCCGGTTGACCTCACCGATGTGGCCGACCAGATCGGCCTTGAGCGTGCCCTTCGAGACGTCCCAGAGGTGGACGACGTCGTCCTTGCTGGCGGCAGTGGCCAAGGTCTGTCCGTCGGGCGAGAACACCAGGTCGCGCACCTCTCCCGGATGCCGCCCGAATGTCCTGATCAGCTGCCCGATACGGATGTCGAAGACTCTGATGCTGCCGTCCGCACTACCCACCGCAACAGTGACACCATCCGGGCTGAATGCCGACCGGAAGCCTTGAGGATCCATCTCGATATGACGAAACGGCTTCGGGGCCGACGTGAGGAGGTCCGCCTCTTGATACAGGAAGAGCTGAGCAGGAGTCTGCTCGTCGTTGTCGCGCGTCACCACGGCCAGACGGCCGCCACCGGCATCTGCGGTCATGCTGACGAAAGGCTGCCCCGGATAATCCACCCGCGCCAGACGCTGAAACGTCCGGGTGTCCCAGATCTCGATCCGGGAGCCCTTCGACATCCCGTCCGCGGGCTGGACCGCGATGGCCAAGCGGGCTCCGTCTCCGGAGAACGTCATATCGGTCGCATCCTCGTCAACGCCGAAAGATAGTGTTCGACGTTTCTTCCCGTCCGGGTCCAGCACCACGACCTCACCCCCGACGCTGCCCGCCGCGATGGAGCCGTCCGGGCTCCCGGCCGCGGACGTGATGCTCTCCTTGGTCTGGAACAACTGGTGAGGTTCCACGCCCCGACGGTCCTGGCGCCAGAGCACACCTTGATTATCGCCGAAGGTGACCCCGGGTGAAGACTGATCCACAGCCAACGCGATGATGCCGTCCCCGGAGGGACTCAGCACAGAATTGTGCCAGGGCAACAGTGCCGTGGCGCGAATACCCGCCACGGCCAGGAGATGCCCATTCGCCGGAGCCGACAGAGACAGAATCGCACCCTCTCCGGAGGAATCGAAAGCACCGACGTAATACTCGATCCAATGACGTTCCCGCAAGCTCCAGATCATGAGGGTGCCGGCGGACGAGACGATGAGGTCATTGCCTTCCGGACTGAATGTCATCGCCGACACCATGTTGCGACTCCGCTCAGACCTGCCGGTACGACCGTGCGACTTCCCGGTCACACCGTCCCAGAAAGAAATTTCCCCGATCTCATCATGGGCGACCGCCAATTCATTCCGCGTGGAGAAGACGATCTGGGTAGGGAACTTCGGCGGTTCTTTCGACGCCGGTTCCAACGGGATACTGCGACCGGTGCGCAGATCGAGCAGCACCGACGATCCGTCGAGACGAGTAACACCCAGACGGGAACGGTCCGGGCTGATGGCGATCCGGGACGGCGCCCATGGGCTCGACGTCAGGTACTGGCGAATACGTCGGCCATTCGTCACATCCCAGGTCGCGACGCCGAGCGTGGCACCGGGCTGCTCCATGTCGGTCGTGACGACCGATGTGTCAGAGGCCCAGGCCACGACGAATATCCCGGTCAGGTGTCGCACCGGTTTGCCACTCGCCACCTCCCAGACGCGGGTTCCTTCCTTGTTCGCCGCGGCCAGCATCCGGCCGTTGGGCGAGAACCCCATCTGTCCGATCTGACTGCTGAATTCTGACATCTCGTGGACCATTGTGTGCTTCTGCGTATCCCAGATCTGCACCTTTCCGCTGATCCCGCCGACGGCCGCCCACCGTCCGTCGGCGCTGAGAGTGACCGTGGACTGCTCAGCCGGAGTATCCAGAAGCCCGGCATGCGCGAATCCCTGACCGCTCAGCAGTGCACCGAGCGCTTCCGGCGACTGCGCCTCGTGCCAGGCCCGAACTGCCAGCAGCATGGCCTGCCGGGGATCCTCGACCCCCATCTGCGCGGACTGGACCGCGTACCGCTGTGACTGCGCCACCGCCGTCTGCTCCCGCGCTGTCCGGGCCGAGCGATAGGCCACTCCCCCGGCCCCCACCGCCACCATCAGCAAAACCACCAGCGCCCCCGCCAGCCGGCGCAGTCGACGGCTGCGGCGGCGTTCGGTGGCCAGTTCTTCCTGCGCTGCCGCCAGGGACGCGTCGAGGAAGGCGCGCTCGCCGGGAGTGAGGTCGTCGCGTTCTGCGGCCCAGTCCTGCACCGCCGTCAGCCGGGCACCCCTCAGCAAGGCGCCCGGGTCTTCGGTGTTCGCGGCCCAGTAGTCGGCCGATGCAGCGAGTTGCTGGTGCAGTTGCAGGCTTTCGCGCTCCTGCGCCACCCATCCGGCCAGTCTCGGCCACGCCCACAACAGGGCCTCGTGCGAGATCTGGACGCTCTCGTGGTCGGCGGTCATGAGGCGCCGCTCGATCATCCAGGTCAGGCCCCGGCCCATCACCTCCGGACGGGGCACCGGGCGCCTCGTCACCTCGTGGCCCGTCACCGCCACCCCACGCAGGAGAAGCCGGCGTAAATCGTTCTGCTCCGAAGGGTTCAACCGGCCGTAGAGCTCATCGGCCTCCTGGGCCACCGCCCCGCTGATGCCCCCGCCGGCGCGGTAGGCGTCAACCGTCAGTTCGCGGCCCTCCCGCCGGTTCCAGGTGACCTTCAGGGCGTGGGCCAGCAAGGGCAGCGACCCGGGGTCGTAGGTGCCACCACCCCCGACACCGAGATCGGCCAGGAGCAGCTCGACCAGCGCCGGTTCCACCACCAGGCCGGCCCGCCCAGCCGGATGGAGCACGGCCTGCCGCAGGCCTTCCGGGGACATCGGCCCCAGCACCACCTGGTCGTGGGGCAAATACCCGGCCAGCTCGTCCATCCGGATGCAGCGGTCGTAGAAGTCCGCCCGGACCGAGATCAGCACCACCGCGGGCGCCGCGTTCACCAGCGCGGTGACGAACTCCTGGCGGTGCTGTTCTCCCACCGTCCCGGCGTCGAAGATCTGCTCGAACTGATCGACCACGATCAGCAGATGCCCCGTCGGTCCTGCTGCCTGCGCCGCCAGCGCACCGAACGCGCAGGGGTCGGTGAGGACACCGGTGACCGGGACACCCGCCAGAGCGCCGGTGCGCCCGGCCAGTTCGACCAGGGGACGGACCATCCGACGATCCGCAGGAGCAGCTGCGCCGACGTCCGACCGCCGACCGGTGGGGGTCATCACGACGACCTGCCACTGCCCGGTCCCGGTGCGCCGGGCCTCGTCGCGCCGTAGGGCCGGCACCACGCCCGCCCGTACGAGTGACGACTTGCCGACCCCGGAGACCCCGACCAGCACCAGGGGTCCGCGCCGGGTGTGCGCGGCCTGGGTGATACGGCCGACGAGCTCGTGCACGGCCTCCGCCCGACCGACGAAGAAGTCGGCGTCCTGCACCTCGAAACTGTTCAGCCCGGGGTACGGGCAGACCTCGGCGCCGGGCGGCACCGTGGTCTCGGGGCTGCCGGTCCGCAGCCCCGAGACCACGTCGGCCAGCAGCCCCGTCATGGTCACCAGCTGCTCGTGCGCCCGGTCGTTCTGCTGCCGGTGCTCGGCGCTGCGCACGGCGAGCTCGTCCTGAAATCGCTGGAGGGTGTCGACGGTTTCGTCCTGGAACCCTTCGAAGAAGCCGCCGATCCGGTTGATGGCCTCCAGCACCTCGCGGGCCGAGGCCACCACGTCGGCCGACGCCCCCGAGGCCGCCGCGACCGTCGCGTCCACCGCTCCGACCGATTCCAGCAGCAGCGCCACGTCGGCCTGCAGGGCCTGCGAGTGCTCCAGGTTCTCGGCGATCGCCTCGGCGATCGCCGCACGCCATTCGGGTTCTGACGTCTCGTCTTCCACCCGGCCGGCGGCCAGGGTCAGGGCGTCGGGGAGGAAGTTGCCGCTCAGCCCGGCGACCTCGCCGAAGACCGCCCCGAGGTTTCCGCCGGCCGCGGCGACCGCCAGGGGTGCGAGAGCGGAGGCGGCGAGGGACGCGACCAGTCCCCAGGGGGCAGCGGTGCGGCTGATGCCACCGGCACGCTGGACCCAGCGCCGGATGCCGTCGCGCGCCTTGCTCTTGTCGTCGTCGACGATGCCCTTCGCCAGGCTGTCGCGGATCAGGCTCAACCCGTCGATCGGATCGGTCTCCTGGCTCATGGCGCCTCCCGTACGGCGCCGATCCCCCGACCGTCGCGCACCGCATTGTCCCGCTGGAGGATGCCCGCCAGAACCGGTTTCCCGGTATCCGCCCGAATGTGAAGGCGACGTCGGGCTCCCGGGGAGCCCGACGTCGTTCACCTCGCACCCGATCGCCCTCGTGATTCAGTCCTTGAGCTCGCAGATCAGCGCACCCGACGTGACCGTCTGACCGATCTGGGCGGTCAGGCCGGTCGCGATCCCGGCCTTGTGGGCGGTGAGGGGCTGTTCCATCTTCATCGCCTCGAGCACCACGACCAGGTCGCCCACCTCCAGGCGCTGCCCCTCCTCGACGGCGACCTTGACGATCGTGCCCTGCATCGGTGAGGTCAGGGCGTCGCCACCGGCCCCGGCCGAAACCTTTCCCTTCGCCCGGCGCGGCGCCTTACGGACGGCCGGGGTGCCGGACGACCCCAGACCGGCCGGCAGAACGACCTCCAGCCGTTTACCGCCGACCTCCACCACCATCTTCTCGCGCGGGTCACCGAGTGACTCCCCGTCGGAGGCGACCCCGGTCCAGGGCGGGATGGTGTTGTCGAACTCGGTCTCGATCCAGCGGGTGTGCACCGTGAACGGCTCACTGGTGAAGGCCGGGTCCGCCACGACCGCCCGATGGAACGGCAGCACCGTCGGCAGACCCTCCACCACGAACTCGCCCAGCGCCCGCCGGGCCCGTTCCAGCGCCTGACGGCGGGTGGCACCGGTGACGATCAGCTTGGCCAGCATCGAGTCGAACCCGCCCCCGATCACCGAACCCGCCACCACACCCGAGTCCAGACGCACACCCGGCCCGGACGGAGGCTCGAACACCACCACGGTGCCCGGCTGGGGCAGGAAGTTGCGCCCCGCGTCCTCACCGTTGATCCGGAACTCGATCGAGTGCCCCCGCACCGGCGGATCGTCGTAACCCAGCGGCTCCCCGGCCGCGACCCGCAGCTGCTCACGCACCAGGTCCAGGCCGGTGACCTCCTCGGAGACCGGGTGCTCGACCTGCAGGCGGGTGTTGACCTCCAGGAACGAGATCGTGCCGTCGGGGCCGATCAGGAATTCACAGGTGCCGGCGCCGACGTATCCGGCCTCGGTCAGGATTGCCTTCGACGCGCGGTACAGCTCGGCGGTCTGGTCGTGGGTCAGGAACGGGGCGGGTGCCTCCTCGACCAGTTTCTGGTTGCGGCGCTGCAGCGAGCAGTCCCGGGTGGAGACGACCACCACGTGCCCGTGGGCATCGGCCAGGCACTGGGTCTCCACGTGCCGCGGGTGATCGAGGAACCGCTCCACGAAACACTCACCCCGCCCGAACGCGGCCACCGCCTCACGGGTCGCGGACTCGAACAGCTCCGGGATCTCCTCCAGCGTGCGGGCGACCTTCAAGCCCCGCCCACCACCACCGAAGGCGGCCTTGATCGCCACCGGGAGCCCGTGCTCACGGGCGAAGGTGGCCACCTCGTCCGCCGTCTGCACCGGATCCCTCGTGCCCGGCACCAGGGGTGCTCCCGCGCGCTGAGCGATGTGGCGGGCCTTGACCTTGTCACCCAGCACATCGATCGCCTCCGGGGGCGGGCCGATCCAGGTCAGCCCCGCAGCCAGCACCGCCGTCGCGAAATCGGCGTTCTCGGCCAGGAACCCGTACCCCGGATGCACCGCATCCGCCCCCGAACGCGAGGCCACGTCCAGCAGCTTGTCGACCATCAGGTACGACTCCGCCGCCGTCACACCCTCCAGCGAGTACGCCTCGTCGGCCACCGTGACGTGCAGGGCGTCCCGGTCGGGCTCGGCGTACACGGCCACCGAGGCGATACCGGCGTCCCGGCAGGCGCGCGCGATCCGCACCGCGATCTCACCCCGGTTGGCGATCAGGACCTTGCTGATGCTCATCTCGCTCCTTCCGGCTGGGATCCGGCGCTCCAGGTGCGGGCCGCCAGAAGATTCATCAGGTAGGTGCCGTACCCGGACTTCTCCATGGCCGCGGCCAGGGTGATCAGCCCGGAGTCGTCGATCCAGCCGTTGCGCCAGGCCACCTCTTCCGGGCAACCCACCAGATGACCCTGCCGGGTCTCGATGACCTGCACGAACTCGCCGGCGTCCATCATCGACCCGAAGGTTCCGGTGTCGAGCCAGGCCGTGCCGCGCTCCAGCACGTTCACCCGCAGCAGTCCCCGCTCCAGGTAGTGCTCGTTGACGGTGGTGATCTCCAGCTCGCCGCGGTGGCTGGGGCGCACCGACCGGGCGATGTCGACCACGTCGTTGTCGTAGAAGTAGAGGCCGGGCACGGCGTAGTTGCTCTTCGGCGCCGCGGGCTTCTCCTCGATCGAGAGCACCTGCCCGGCGTCGTCGAAGTCGACCACCGCGTAGGCCCCCGGATCCGACACGTGGTAGGCGAAAACCCTTGCCCCTACTGGATCGACGCAGTCCCGCAGAGCAGCGCCCAGACCCCGGCCGTAGAAGATGTTGTCACCCAGGATCAGCGCGACCGGCTCGTCGCCGATGAAGTCGGCGCCGATGATGAAGGCCTGGGCCAGGCCGTCGGGCTGCGGCTGGTCGGCGAACTCGATGTGGATGCCCAGCTCGGAGCCGTCACCGAGCAGCCGCTCGAACTGCGAGCGCTCCCAGGGGGTGGTGATGACGAGGATCTCGCGGATACCGGCCATCATCAGGGTGGAGAGCGGGTAGTAGATCATCGGCTTGTCGTAGATCGGCATCAGCTGCTTGCTGATGGCCTTGGTGATCGGGAAGAGCCTGCTGCCGGTGCCCCCGGCCAGAATGATTCCTCGCATGCTCAGCCCACTTTCAGCATCTGTCGCTGGAGCTGCCGGACGTCTTCGGACGGCGGCACCCCCATCTCGCGATCCAGGATCTCCTCGAGGCTGTGGTAGGCGGCGAGCGCCTCGCCCCGGCGATGGGTGTGTACGAGCGCCTCGATGAGCCGGCCGTGCAGCCACTCGTTGAGGGGGTGCATGCGGACGAGGGCACGCAGCGGGGCGATCTGGTCGCGGTGCAGGCCGAGGGCGAAGGCGGCGTCGAAGCGCAGTTCCTGGGCGCGCAGCCGTTCTTCTTCCAGGTGCACGGCGTAGGCGTCGAGAAGGGGGCCTCGGGTGACGTCGGCGAGCGCGGGGCCGCGCCAGAGCGTCAGGGCCTGGTCGAGCAGGGCGAGGGCGGACTCGTGGCGGCCGGCCCGGGAGACCCGTTCGGCCTGTTCGACCAGGGAGCGGAACCGGTGGACGTCGATGGCGTCGGGAGCCAGATGGAGCCGGTATCCGGCGGGCTGGGTCTCGATGCGGACGCCGTCACCCCAGGTGCGGCCCAGATCCTTGCGGAGGTGACACATGTAGGTCTGCAGGGTGGCCATGGCACTGCGTGGGGGTCGTTCGCCCCACAGTTCCTCGATCAGGTCGTCGGTGAGCACCACCTGGTTGGCCCGCAGCAGCAGATAGACGAGCAGTTGCCTCACCTTTGGCGGGGCGGACGGCCGGGCCGGCGCGTCCTCCCCCTCGTCCGCGGTGATCTCCAGGCAGCCGAGAAGACGGAACAAGGTCACGATCCCTCCCACGAGCTCGGTCACGGTTCGCCCCCCGGCCCCGTTGCCGTGACGTTGACTCGGGTCGATGCTAAGTCGGAAGGGCGTGGTGAAACCGAGAAGGGAAGGCGATCTTTGGGGCGCGTGACGATCCTTTGGAACGACCGTCGCGATCAATCGGACCGAACCGGGTTCCGAAGTGCCCGTTCGGGCGACCCTCCACGGAACAGTAAGTTGAACGCTCACCGGTGCACCTTGGTGCCGTTTTTGTAGCACTTACAGATGGTTCGTTGAGCTTTTACATTTTTGACCTATGCTCCGCAAGCGACGCTGCGGTAATAAGGGAGGTACGCAGCTTCGCGCGCGATGCCGACACAAGGGCGTGTCCGTTTGCCGCCTGTACGACGACTGGGGAGGATCGTGAACGGCAGCCCTGAAAGCGCGAGACATGTTGTGGCGCAACTGCTTCACGATAATCAAGAGCTGATTCTCAGCCGGTACGGCAGATATCTCGACCAGATCGACAGCTTCCAGCTCGCCGATGCCCCGATCCGCCATCTCATCATGACCGAGGCCCGGGTGGTGCTGGACGAGATGAAAGAATCGATGTCCGGCCATTTCTCACGTACCAACCGACACGGGGTGCTGGTCGAGCGCCGGATCACGACCCTCCCGGGCTCGGAGGTCATCCATCCCACCGACTCGCTGGTTGCCGCAGGCAAGCTGATCCGCTCCGTCACCGAGACGATGGCCGCCTGCCTCGCGCAGCTACCCGATTCCGCCCGGGTGACGGCTGACTTCACCGTCCTGCTGAACGAGACAACCTTCGCGCACATCCTGGCCACCTCGCAGGCCTACGCCAACCAGCGCCTGGAGGAGATCCGGCTGGCCAACGAGGAGGAGCGCCTGCGGATCTCCCGGGAGCTGCACGACCGGGTCGGCAACACCCTGAGTCTGGCCCTGCGCCAGATCGAGACCGCGCAGGAGATCACGCCCCCCGGCGGCGGGGCGAGACAGGTGCTGAGACAGGCGCAGCAGCAGGTCAGCGAAGCGATGGAGACGACCCGCCACGTGCTGGCCGGGCTACGTCTGCAGTCTCCCAAGGAATCACTGAAGGCCGCTCTGGACAGTCAGATCGGCCAGCTCGCACAGCACGAGGTGCGCACCGAGGTCACGGTGAACGGCGACGAGAGCTGGCTGTCGGACGACCTGCGCGGCGAGGTGTTCCTCATCGTCAACGAGGCGGTGCGCAACGCCCTGACCCACTCCGACCCCGACCACCTGTTCGTCTCCATCGAGATCCTGCCCCGCGAGTTGCGGGCCACGATCGAGGACGACGGCTCGGGTTTCGACACCGGCCCACCTCCGGGTGACGGGAACGTCTTCGCCGGCACCGGGCTGCGGTCCATGCAGGAACGGGCCCAGCTGGTCGGCGCGCGGCTGCGGATCCACAGCCAGCGCCGCTACGGCACCCGCCTGGACCTGATCGTGCCGTTGCCGCCCGCCGATCTGGTCAGGAGCTGATCCGTGACCGTCTTCGCAGATTCCGAGAACACCCGGATCGCCCTGGTCGACGACCATTCCCTGCTGCGCGAGGGACTGCGGCAGATCCTCGAGACACAGCACGATTTCGAGGTCGTGGGCGAGGCCGAGAGCAGTCCCGAGGCCGTCAGCCTGGTCGAGCGCACCCAGCCCGACGTGGTGCTGCTCGACGTCGAGATCCCCGGCAACCACGTCACGGTCACGGTGCAGCAGATGCGCGAGGTCTCCCCGCTGACCATGGTCGTCGTGCTGTCGATGTTCGACTCCCCGCAGCTCATCCGGGAGCTCATCGACCTGCAGATCCACGCCTACCTGCTGAAGACCACCAGCAAGTACGAGCTGATCGGCGTGGTCCGGGCCGCCCGGCCCGACAGCAACCGCTGCGTGCTGTCGGTCTCCCGGCCCACCCTGGAGAAACTGAGCGCTTCCTCCCTGGTGCCCGACGCGTCCACTGATCGTTCCGCCCTGACCGAACGCGAACTGGAGGTGCTCCGGCTCACCGCCGAGGCCCTGAGCAACGCCCAGATCGCCACCCGGCTGGGCGTTCCGCAGCCGGCGATCAAACGTCATCTGCGCAACATCTTCGTCAAGCTCGACGCGGTCTCGCGCATCGACGCGGTGAACCGGGCGGTGGCGGCCGGACTCATCGGGTCCCCCGCCCCCGCGACCGGCCCGCACCGCATCATCCACGAGACCGGTTCACCACGCGCCGTCTCATGACCGGCCTGCACGACCTGCACGACCCGACCGACCGGTCCAGGACGAGGCCGCGACGAACCGGGCGGGGCGTTCAGGCCGGTGCCACCCGGCCGAGGCCCGGCGGGCGTCACCGCCGGGCGCCACGGCCAGCATCAGCAGCGCCCCGACCAGCGCCGCCAGCTCGTCCGCGTCCGGATTTCCCGCGGTGACCCGTAACTCGCTCACTGGGGCGGGTTCCCGTGCTTGCGCGAGGGCAGCTCCGCGTGCTTCTGGCGGAGCATGTCCAGCGAGCGGATCAGGGTACGGCGGGTGTCGGCCGGATCGATCACGTCGTCGACCAGGCCGCGTTCGGCCGCGTAGTAGGGATGCATGAGAGCGGTGCGGTACTCCTTGGCCATCCGCGCGGCCGTGGCCACCGGGTCGCCCGCGGCCTTGATCTCGTGCCGGAAGATGACGTTGGCCGCGCCCTCCGCGCCCATCACCGCGATCTCGTTGGTGGGCCAGGCCAGGGCCAGGTCGGCCCCGATCGACCGGGAGTCCATCACGATGTACGCGCCGCCGTAGGCCTTGCGCAACACCAGCGAGATCCGCGGCACCGTGGCGTTGCAGTACGCGTACAGCAGCTTCGCCCCGTGCCGGATGATGCCCGAGTGCTCCTGCTGCACACCCGGCAGGAACCCGGGCACGTCGACCAGCGTCACCAGGGGAATGTTGAACGCGTCGCAGAACTGCACGAACCGCGCGGCCTTCTCACTGGCCTGGATGTCGAGGGCCCCGGCCAGACGGCTGGGCTGATTGGCCACGATGCCCACGACGTGACCGTCGAGCCGGGCCAGCGCGCAGATCACGTTCTGGGCCCAGGCCTCGTGCACCTCGAAGAACTCACCGTCGTCGACGACCTGCCCGATCACCTCGGTCATGTCGTAGGCCCGGTTCGGGTCGGTCGGCACCAGGTCCATCAGGCCGTCGCCCGAGCGGTCGGCCGGGTCGTCGGTGGGCGTCACCGGCGGCAGCTCGCGGTTGTTCTGCGGCAGCATCGAGACCAGGTAGCGCACGTCGGCCAGGCACGACTCCTCGTCCTCGTAGACGAAGTGCGCCACCCCCGAGGTGCCGGCGTGCACGTCGGCACCGCCCAGCCCGTCCAGGGTCTCCTGCTCACCGGTCACGGCCTGCACCACGTCCGGCCCGGTGATGAACATCTGCGAGGTGTCCCGCACCATGAAGACGAAGTCGGTCAGGGCCGGCGAGTAGGCCGCCCCGCCCGCGCACGGGCCCAGCATCACCGAGATCTGCGGGATCACCCCCGAGGCCCGGGTGTTGCGCACGAAGATCCCGCCGTAGCCGGCCAGGGCCGTCACGCCCTCCTGGATGCGCGCACCGGCCCCGTCGTTCAGCGAGACCAGCGGCGCCCCAGCGCTCAGGGCCAGATCCATCACCTTGTGGATCTTCTGAGCGTGGGCCTCACCGAGCGCCCCGCCGAAGATCCGGAAGTCGTGGGCGTAGACGAAAACCGTTCGCCCCTCGATCGTTCCCCAGCCGGTCACGACACCGTCGGTGTGCGGGCGGCGGTCTTCCAGGCCGAACCCGGTGGCCCGGTGCCGTCGCAGCGGCTCGATCTCGGTGAACGACTCCTCGTCCAGCAGCAGCTCGATGCGCTCGTACGGGGTCAGCTTGCCCTTGGACCGCTGACGTTCGGTCGCCTTCGGGTTCACGGCCCGGGCCGACCGCTTGATCTCGTCGAGCTCCTCGACCAGGTGATGGACCACCCGGCGGGTGGGATGCATATCGAGCATGTCTGGAGCACCTCTCATCGCAGTGCCGATCCCAAGTCGCAGTGCCGGTCTCAACGTAGGGCCGGCCTTGACGTTTCCACGGTGCGGCTCAGGGACTCCAGCGTCCCGGTCGCGTGGGCGGCCGAACCCGGGACCGCCCGGCGGCACAGACCGCCGAGCACCTTTCCCGGGCCCACCTCGACGAACCGGCCGGCGCCCTCGCGCGCCATCGCCCGGACCGCCTCGGTCCAGCGCACCCGGCCGGTGAGCTGACGCCGCAGCACCGACCGGGTCTGGGCCGCGGTGGTCAGCGGCGCGGCCGTGACGCTCGAGATCACCGGCAGCACCGGATCCCGAAACGTCGTGCCGTCCAGGGCCAGGGCGAACTCGTCCTCGACCTCGGCCATCAAGCTGCAGTGGAACGGCGCCCCGACCGGCAGGGCGACCACCCGGGTCGCACCGGCCGCCCGGGCCACCTCGCTCAGCGCCTCGACCCCGTCGACCGTGCCGGAGACCACGACCTGTCCGGGAGCGTTGTCGTTGGCCACCTCCACGACCCTCTCGGTGAGCAGGCACAGGTCCTCGACCTCGGCCAGGTCCAGCCCCAGCACGGCCGCCATCCGCCCCGGTGTGCGCTCGTTGACGGCCTCCATCAGCTGCCCCCGAAGCCGCACCAGCCGCAGCGCGTCGGTCCACTCCAGCACCCCGGCACAGACCAGGGCCGCGTACTCCCCCAGACTGTGCCCGGCCACGACGCCGGGCCGCAGGCCGTGCTCGGTCAGCACCGCGAGAGTGACGACGCTGGTGAGGAACACGGCCGGCTGCGTCACCGACGTCGACTGCAGGGCCTCCTGCGGCCCTTCCCAGCACAGCCGCGACAGCTTCATCCCGAGGATCTCGTCGGCGCTCTCGTAGTAGGGCCGCACCCGGTCCGGGTACTGCCGCAGCAGGTCGAGACCCATCCCGACCTGCTGCGAGCCCTGCCCGGGAAAGACGAAGGCCGTGTCGTCCATGCCCTCAGCCGCCCAGCAGCGTGCCGCCGCTGGCGTCGACGAACGTGCCGGTGATCCACCGGGCGTCGTTCGAGGCCAGGAACGCCACCACGTCGGCGATGTCCTCCGGCTCCCCGATGCGCTTGAAAGCCGTCATGTTCGCCATGAACTCGCGGGCCTCGGGCACCTCGAAGATCGGCGTGCCGTTGTTGGTGACGCCCGGCGACACCGTGTTGACCGTGATGTTGCGCGGCCCCAGCAGACGGGCCAGGTGCAGACTGGTCTGGTCGAGCGCCCCCTTGCTCATCGAGTAGGCGATCTCCTCCGGGTTGGCGTACCGCAGCAACCCGGTACCGATGTTGACGATCCGGCCGCCGTCGGGCATGAACTCCAGCACCTTCAGCGTGAGGAACAGCGGTGCCTTCGCGTTGACCGCCATCAGCCGGTCGAAGATCTCCCCGGTCAGGTCTTCGGGCTTGACCCCGCCCATGATCCCGGCGTTGTTCACCAGGATGTCCAGCCGCGCCTCACCCGTGTGCTCGACCAGTCCCGCCGTCAGCGCCGTGACCAAGGTGTCGACGTCACCGGGCACCCCCAGCTCGGCCTGCACGAGAAAGCCCTTGCCACCGGCCGACTCGATCGCGACCAGGGTCTCCTTGGCCGCTGTGCCGTTGCTCGCGTAGTGCACCGCGACCACGGCGCCCTCGGCGGCCAGGCGCAGGGCCGTGGCCCGCCCGATCCCCCGGCTGGAACCGGTCACCAGTGCGGTCTTGTTCTCCAGAGTGCCCATCGAATCCTCCATTGTTGTGGACGTTCTGACTGACGGTTCCTGGTGCGTCCAGTGGGTGGACGCGAAGGTTCACGGGCTCGGGACCGGGCCGGCCAGTGCGTGTTGTGGAAGTCGCTGCCGTGCCGAGGAAGTGCCCGGTGCCCGCAGTAGGCATGGTTCACAACACGCTCTGACAGACCCGGAGCCGGACGGTCTGCGTTGTGTACACCTGGTACATCCGGTACCGGATGTACCAGGTGTACACAACGCGTCGGTGGTCTCTGGGCCGTAGCGGCCCCAGGACTGTGCCCCTTGTTCCGAGCCCCATAGTTTCGAACCCCATGGTTCCGAGTCCTCTTGATCCGACGTCCCTTCATGTCCGTCGCACCAGGTATTTCAGTGGGTTTCGCGAGGTTGACCGAACCAGCGCGCCAGCGCCACTTCCACGGGCTCCGGGCTCTCATCGGTCCAGACCACATGGCCGTCGGGACGGATCAGCACGGCGGCCGGCAGATCGGGTACCGCGCGGGCGACGACCTGATCCACGCGGTCGCGCCACTTCCCGGCCTTCTGCCGGGCCTGGTCGGGGCCGAGTTCCAGGAGCAGACCCCGGCCCGATCGCAACAGTTCGGCGGTATGGGTAGGGCCGTCGGGGGTGACCAGATCAGTGGGCGGCAGCCTGGCCCCCAGGAGCCGGTGCGGGAGATCGGACACGGGGTATCTCACGTCCAGCGCGGTGATCCGGCCCGACAGGTACTCCTGCACCGCCGGCAGGTCGAGCAGGTCGCCCAGCACCGAGCGCACCTCGTCCAGGTCCCGGCTGCCGAGCAGAATCATGGCCTGGGCGCCGATCTCGGTGAGGGCCGCGGCCCCGACCGGGTGGCGTTCGTCGTGATAGCTGTCCAGCAGGCCGGGCGGGGCCCAGCCCTGCACCTGGGCCGCGAGTTTCCAGCCCAGGTTCACGGCGTCCTGCAGGCCGATGTTGATGGCCTGGCCGCCGATCGGCATCTGCTGGTGGGCGGCGTCGCCCGCCAGCAGCACCCGGCCCCGGCGGTAGCTCGTGGCCTGGCGTTGAGCATTGCCGAAGGCATTCACCCAGACCGGTTCACCCGAGGAGATGTCCTCGCCCGTGACCCGGAACCAGGCCTCGGTCACCTCGGTGAAGTCCGGCTCCAGCGAGGCCTTCGCGCCGAACTCGTGCACGATGATCCGGGTGACGCCCCCCGGCCGCTTCGCCGAGGTCACCAGCCCTCCCGACAGCCGCACGAAACGGCGCTCGGGCAGGTCGATCCCGGTGATGTCGGCCCGCAGCAGCACCCGGTCGGCCTCCGGCCCGTCCAGCTCGAACCCGGCCAGCCGGCGCACCGTGCTGTTCTCCCCGTCGCAGCCGACCACCCAATCGGCGACCATCCGCACCGAGGCGCCGGACGCGTCCACCATGTCCGCCTCGACCGCCTCGGCAACCTCGGCAACCTCGGCAACCAAGCCGGCCCCGCCAACCCCGGTCGCCCACGCCGGTCCGGCCCCGGGGCCACCGGGGCCCAGACCGACCAGCCGCACACCCCGGCGCACATCGGCCCCGAGCCCGGCCGCCCATGCCTCCAGGACCTGCTCGGTACGGGTCTGCGGGATCAGCCACTGGCCCGGGAACGGGCTCGCCGCCCGGTCGAGCCGCAACCGGATCCCGCCGAAGTGCCCGACCGGCTCCTGACCCGGCGTGCCCAGCCGCGGCAGCAGACCGCGCTGGTCGAACACCTCCATCGTGCGGGCGTGCACCGTCATCGCCCGGCTGGCGGCGCTCGGGCTCGCCAGCTGCTCGATCACCGTCACCGCCACGCCCTGAAGCCGTAGCTCACCGGCCAGCATGAGCCCGGTCGGGCCGGCGCCGACGATGAGGACGCAGGGGTGATCCGGCATCTGTGACCCTCTCAGACTCGGTTCCCGGCGAGCTTGCGGGCACCCTCGGCGAACGCTTTCGCCTTCATCAGGGTTGCGGTGCTGTTGCCGCTCAGGGCAGTACGGACGAACGTCCGGGCCTCCTCGACGCCGGCGTCCGGCCCGAGGATCTTCGTGATGTTTTCGGTGTTGATGATCACCGTGTGCTGCGAGGTGGCGGACGTGCCGGTGCTGTCCTCCTCCAGCCGCCAGTAACCGGTGTGCAGCGTCATCAGGGCCGGCACCACGATCTGCTTGTAGACGATGCGCTCACCCGGGAAGCAGACCCGCACCGAGGTGGTGGTGTGGGTGGAACCGTCCTTGGTGCGGGTGTCCATCGAGAGCAGTTGCAGCCCGGGCACATCTTCGGAGAGCTTGACCGCGGCCACGTGCGGCAGCCGTTCGGTCCACCGCTGGGCCTCGTTGAGGAAGTCGTAGACGTCCTGCGCGGAACCGTCGATGTGCACGGTGTCCTCGAACGACAGCACCAGTGAGCCGTCCGTGACCAGCTCGACGCTCTTCTTCAGCGCCGCCAGCTCCGAGCGGCTGTTGCGGTCGACGGCCTGCTCGATCCACTCCAGGCCGGCCGGGTCGTCGTCGACCGCGCGGTAGTCGTGCAGGAGCCGCACCCGGGACGTGGCCGGGGAGATCGCCTCGACGATCCAGGTGCCCCCCATCGTGGCCACCGGCGGCGCCGAGACCTCCTGGCGGAACTCGATCCTCATCGCCTTCGGGTCGAGAACCCGCCGGGAGGTCCAGGTCTTGGCCGATCCGTTGGCCGTGGCCCAGATCCGGATGCGCTCGGAGCCCTCGCCCCGCTCCAGGTGCTCCACGTGGATGGTCGGCGGGAACAGCCGGGGCCAGTTCTCCACCTCGGCAATCAGCCGGTACACGGCCGGGGCCGGCGCGGCGATCTCGACGGCGTGCTCGACCTGCCGGAAACCTTCGTCTGACATGTTCTCTCCCATCGGAAGTGAGCGAGCCCCTAGAAGTTGCCGAGTCCGCCGCAGACGTTCAGCGCCTGTGCGGTGATGGACCCGGCCGTGTCGGAGGCCAGGTAGCCCACCAGCCCGGCGACCTCCTGCGGGGTGGAGTACCGACCGAGCGGGATCTTGGCCTGGAACTTCTCCAGGATCGCCGTCTCCGAGGTGTGGTAGGCCGCCGCGTAGCCCTGGCGCACCCGCTCGGCCATCGGGGTCTCGACGTAGCCCGGGCAGACCGCGTTCACGGTGATGCCGGTCGGGGCCAGCTCGTTGCCCAGGGCCTTGGTGAAGCCGACCACGCCGTGCTTGGACGCCGAGTACGGCGCTCCCAGCACCACGCCCTGCTTCCCCGCGGTGGAGGCGATATTGACGATGCGCCCGAACGACTTGTGGCGCATGCCACCGGCGTTCATCACCTCGCGGGTCACCATGAACACGCTGTTGAGGTTGGTGGCGACCACGTCGAGCCAGAGGTCGTCGGTGATGTCGGCGGTCACCCCGCCACCGCTGCGGCCGGCGTTGTTGACGAGCACGTCGATGGTGCCGAACCGGGTCACGGCCGCGGCGACCAGGGTGCGGATGTCGTCGGGCGAGCGCACGTCACAGGTGGTGCCGTCGACGTCCAGGCCCTCCTCGCGCAGTTCCTTCACCGTGGTGGCGACGTCGTCGGCGTTGCGGGCGCAGAAGAACACCTGGTGGCCCTGCTCACCCAGGGCCCGCACCACGGCGAGCCCGATCCCGCTGGTCGCCCCGGTCACCAGGGCCACACGCTGTGGCTGAGCCATGTCAGACGCTCCCCACGGACAGCTGCTCGTTCACCAGGTCGATCACGGCCCGGGGGGTGGTCGCGTCGACGACCAGGTCGTCGTCGAGACTGATGCCGTACTCCCGCTCGATCCGGCCGCAGGTCTCCAGCAGGGCCAGCGACTCGTAACCCAGCACCTCGAACTCGGTGTCGAGGATGTCGGAGTCGAGGTCCACGCCCTCGGGCGTACCGGCCCCGGCGCGCAGGATGCGGCGCAGGTCGTTCAGATGGAAAGCCTTGTCAGACATGTTTTTCCCTTTCACGGAGAAGAGGTCAGCCACGAACGACGAGCGCGGAGTTGAACCCGCCCTGGCCCCGCGCCAGCACGAGGGCCGTACGTACCGGGACGGCCCGGGCCTGCGTCACCAGGTCCAGCTCGAGTTCCGGCGCGGCCGTGACGTTCACGGTCGGCGGGATGACGCCGTCCCGGATGCTCAGCAGCGCCGCCACCACGTCCAGCGGCGCACCACCGGAGTTCAGGCGGCCCGTCATGGTCTTGGGCGCCGTCACCGGAACGCCCCGGGCACCGAAGACCGCCCCGATCGCCTGGGCCTCGGCCCGGTCGAGTTCCGGCACGGCGGCCGCGTCGGCGAACACCACGTCCACCGCGTCGGCGCCCACCCGGGCATCGGCGAGCGCGACGCGCACGGCCCGTTCCAGCCCGGACGAGCCTCCGGACTCGGTGCGCAGGTCGAACGTGGATCCGTACCCGGCGATCTCCCCGTAGACGTGGCTGCCGCGACGACCGGCCTCCTGCGCGTCTTCCAGCACGAGCAGGGCACCGCCCTCGCCGGAGACGTGACCGCCGGCGGCGGCGTCGAAGGGCAGGAACGCCGTGGTGGCGTCGTTCACCGTGCTGAGGCGACCACCGGCGAGCTGGGCGGCCCAGCCCCACGGGCAGATCGAGGCGTCGACACCGCCGGAGAGGATGAGCTTGCTTCCCTTGCGGATCTGGCGGCGGGCGTGGGCGATCGCGTCGAGACCACCGGCCTGGTCGCTGACCACCACACCGCTCGGACCGCGCATGCCGTGCCGGATGGAGATCTGGCCGCTGTTGACGGCGTAGAACCAGGCGAACGACTGGTAGGCGCTGACGTACTGGCTGCCCTTGCTCCACAGGGCCTGGAGCTCGTTCTGCCCGAACTCGTAGCCGCCGGCCGAACTGGCGGTGACCACGCCCATGTCGAACTCGTCGATGTCGCCGGGTTTCACGCCGGCGTCGTCGAGGGCCCAGTCGGCCGTGACCAGCGCGATGCGGGTCATGTGGTCGGTCTGTGGGAGCAGGCGGCTGGCCAGGTGGTCGGCGGCGACGAACCCGGGCACCTCCCCGGCCAGACGGGCCGGGTAGGGGGTGGCGTCGAACCGGGTGACCGGGCCGATGCCGGAGACGCCGTTCTTCGTCGCCTCCCAGAAGTTGTCGGTGCCCAGGCCGTTGGGGGCGGCGACGCTCAGGCCGGTGACCGCGACGGCGTTCATCCTTCGCTCCGGTCGGGACGGGCCAGCACCATGGCGCTCTGGAAGCCACCGAAACCGCTGCCCACGCTGAGCACGGCGTCGGTCTTCCAGTCGCGCGCGGTCAGCGGCACGTAGTCGAGGTCGCAGTCCGGGTCGGGGGTGTGCAGGTTGGCTGTCGGCGGCACCACGTTGTTCTCCATCGCCAGCACCGAGGCGGCGATCTCGATCGAGCCGATCGCCCCCAGCGAGTGCCCCACCATCGATTTGATCGAGCTGATCGGCAGCCGGTACGCGTCCTGCCCCAGGCTGGTCTTGAACGCGGCGGTCTCGTGCCGGTCGTTCTGCTTCGTGCCCGAGCCGTGGGCGTTGATGTAGTCGAGCTGCCCGGGGGCCATCCGGGCCTCGGCCATCGCGGTGCTGATGGCCTCGGACAGTTCCCGGCCGTCGGCGCGCAGGCCGGTCATGTGGAAGGCGTTGCAGCGGCTGGCGAAACCGGCGATCTCGGCGTAGATGTGCGCGCCCCGGCGGCGGGCCGCCCCCAGTTCCTCCAGCACGAACACCGCGGCGCCCTCGCCGAGCACGAAACCGTTGCGGGTCGCGTCGAACGGCCGGGACGCATGTTCCGGGTCGTCCTTGCGCGGGGTGGTCGCCTTGATCGCGTCGAAGCAGGCCATGGTGATCGGGGAGATCGGCGCGTCGGTGGCGCCGGCGATCATCGTGTCGGCCGAACCCTCCCGGATCAGCTCGACGGCGTGCCCGACCGAGTCCAGACCCGAGGTGCAGCCCGTGGAGACCACCGTGGTGGAGCCCCCGGCGCCGACCTCCCAGGCCACCTCGGCCGCGAACGAACTCGGCACGAAGTAGTCGTACAGGTGCGGGGTGGCGTACTGGTGGTCGACCAGGTCGAGGCGGCCGTCGTCACTGACTACCCGGTACTCCTGGTCGAGGCTCATGGTGGCGCCGACCGCGCTGCCGATCGTGACGCCGACCCGGGCCGGGTCGGTGCTGGAGAGGTCCAGGCCGCTGGAGGCCACGGCCTCCCGGGCGGCGACCACGGCGAACTGCGCGGCCCGGTCCATCCGGCGGATCTGCTGCGGCCCCAGGCCGTGGAACTCGGGGTCGAAGTCGATCTCGGCGGCCACCTGCGACCGGTAGGGGCTGGGGTCGAAGAACGTGATGCCCCGGGTGGCCGTGCGGCCCTCGCTGAGCAGGCTCCAGAAGTTCTTCACCCCCACCCCGCCGGGGGCCAGCACCCCGACCCCGGTGATGACGACTCTGCGGCTCACGACTGGCTCCAGTGGTAGAAGCGGCTTGCCATGGCGTCTTTCGGCGACCGCCAGGTGCTGGGGTCGTAGGCCTCGATGAACGGCTTGAGGTCGTCGCTGATCCGCACGAACGCCGGGTCGGTCTTGGCCTCCTCGATCGCCTCGCCACCGGTCGGCGTGGCGAAGTCCTGGAGGTGGAAGTACAGGCCGCGGTAGGAGAACAGCTGCCGGCGGACGGTGCCCATCCGGTGCGGCAGGTCGGTGCCGTCGAAGTCGGCGAAGAGCTGGGCCACGTCGTCACCGGACTGCGGGAGCATCCGGGCCACGATCAGGGTGCTGTGCATGGGAATCTCCTCGGTGATGATCAGTTCTCGGGGATGGCCGGGCCGAACCAGCGCTCCAGGGCCTGCGGGAGCGCCACCGGGCCGGGCGCCGCCCAGGCCACGTGACCGTCGGGCCGGATCAGCAGGGCGCCGATGCCCTCCAGCGCGTTGTCCGGCCCGAGCTCGTGCGGGAAGGCCACGACGACGTCGACGCGGTCGGCCCAGCCCTGCGCGGCCAGGCCCTCCCCCAGGTCCAGCAGCACCCCGCGCCCGCTGCGCAGCAGCGTGGAGGTGCGGGTCTTGCCCTCGGCCCCGACCAGTTCCACGTCGGGCATCCGCAGCCCGACCAGCGGATGCTCGCCCGGACCGGAGCCGTAGTCGATGGCCAGGCCGCTGACCATGCCCGCGAGATGCTTGCTGACCACGTCGAAGGTGATCAGCTCCTTCATCACGTCACGCAGCGGCTGCACCTCGTCGCCACTGAGGAACAGCAGGCCCTGGGCCTGGGTGTTCATCAGCAACCGCACCCCG
Organism: Kineosporia sp. NBRC 101731; assembly: GCF_030269305.1. Lineage (NCBI taxonomy): Bacteria > Bacillati > Actinomycetota > Actinomycetes > Kineosporiales > Kineosporiaceae > Kineosporia > Kineosporia sp. NBRC 101731. Next base: position 91,022 of record NZ_BSTC01000013.1, on the reverse strand, counting down.
ACGGCGTGGCGCTCGTCGTGGTACGTGTCCAGCAGGGTGTCCGGGGCCGTGCCCTTCGTCACCGCGGCCAGCTTCCAGCCCAGGTTCACCGCGTCCTGCACACCCGTGTTCATGCCCTGCCCACCGGCGGGCAGATGAATGTGCGCGGCGTCGCCGGCCAGCAGCACACGGCCCCGGCGGTACTCCGTGGCCAGCCGCGCGGCATTACCGAAAGCGCTCAGCCACAGCGGTGTCCCACCACTGATGTCCTGCCCGGTGAGCCGCTCCCAGGCGCTGGACACCTCGTCCCAGCTCGGCGGCGCGTCCCGCTTCTTCGGCTCGGTGCCGCGCTCGCAGACGATGATGCGGAAGACGCCGTCGCCCAGCGGGCCGGCCATCACCATGCCGCCGGGCAGGGTCTCCCCGATCATCCGGGTCTGGATGTCGGCGCCCTTCACGTCGCCCAGGAACATCTCCTGCGTGGACGCGGTGCCCGGGAAGTCGAAACCGGCTGCCTTGCGCACGAAACTGCGCCCACCGTCGGCGCCGACGAGGTACTTCGCCCGGAATCGCATCCTGCCGGAGGCGTTCTCGGCCTCGACCGTGACGCCGTCGGCGTCTTCCTCGAGCCCCACCACGCTGTGACCGCGGCGGATGCCGGCGCCCAGTTCACCGGCCCATGCCTCGAGCATGGCCTCGGTGTCGGACTGCGGCACGGCCTTGGCCCCACCGGCGTGGGGCGTGCCGAGCACGCTGAAATCAACCGGCAGACCGCCGAAATGGCCCAGGTCGGTGACCTGGATGTCACCGAAGCGCGACAGCAGGCCGCGCTGGTCGAACACCTCCAGGGTGCGGGCGGTGAAGCCGAGCCCTCGCGACTCCCCGGTCGGCTCGTCCAGCCGTTCCAGCACGATCACCTCGACGCCCGCCAGGCGCAGCTCCCCGGCGAGCATCAGGCCGACCGGCCCGGCTCCCGCGATCAGCACTTCGGTTGCGACGACTTCTTCGCTGTTCATCTGCCTCTCCCCTCCACCGTGTTCACCACGTGACGTGCAGACCGGCCAGCAGGCTGCGCATCTCGACGTTGACGTAGTTGCCGTGCTCGAGCAGACGCGTGACCTGGTGCACGGTCAGCCAGCGAAATCCCTCAGGAGCCTCGACCTCGTCGTCGATCTCGATGATCTGGTAACGGTTCAGCGCGTGATGGAACCGGCCGCCCTCCTCGGACTGCACGGTGTCGTACCGCGTCTGCCCACCGCAGAAACCGGCGAACGGTGGATCCTCGGCGTAGTTCCCGGGCCGGTACTGAACGGTCGGCGCGAGTTCGGCGAGATCGAACACCCCGGCACTGGAGCGGGCCTGCAGCAGCAGGTGCAGCACCCCGCCGATGCGGCGCACCAGCAGGGTCACCCGCCCGGGACCCACCGGCGCCAGCAACGGCTGGGTCCACCGCGTCACCTCCCGGTTGCCGGCCCGCACGTCGACGGCGATCACCCGGAAGAACGTGCCCTCGTCGTGGGCGATCTCGTCGTCCGACCGGTGCCAGTGCCCGATGTCGGCCAGAGGCACCACCCGGCGCCGGAACTCGCGCCGGGCGCGGATCTCCGTCAGCCAGCCGAGCACCTCCCCGTCGGTGTGCAGCGACGGGGCGGCCGGTGCCATCGACCGCAGCAGGCCCTCGCGGTACTCCGGTGGCGCGTCGCCCCGGGCCGGGCCGCCGGGCACCCCGAAGGGGATGCAGGACAGCACCGTTCGCGTGTCCATGTTCACCCGGTTGTCGGTGAGCAGCAGCTGGTGCAGCTGACCGATGGTCAGCCAGCAGAAGCCCTCCAGCAAGGGGACGTCGGTGCTCACCTCGACGACCACGTTGCGGTTGCGTTTACCCAGGAACCACGAGGTCTGCTCCGACTGGAGCGAGTCGACGAGCGTCCGGGCGCCGCCCTCGCCGCGGAAGTACTCCAGGTAGGGCACCGCCCGGCCGCCGTGCGCCCCGGTGTAGTTGCTGCGCGTGGCCTGCACCGTCGGGCACAGCTGCAACCCGTCCGGGTTGCCCGGCTCGGCCTTGGCCTGGATCAGGCAGTGCAGCACCCCGCCGAACTCCTTGACCAGGATGCCGAGGATCCCGATCTCGGGCTGATCGATGATCGGCTGCTCCCAGGTCGCGTGATCGGTCTGCACCCGCACGCCCTCGATCGTGAAGAACCGGCCGCTGCGGTGGGCCAGGTTCCCGGTGCGCCCGTCGAAATCCCAGCCGTCCAGGTCGGCGAACGGAATCCGGGTCACCTCGTGCGGGTGCTCCTCGCGCTGCTGTTTGAGCCAGAGGACGAACTCGTCACCGCTGGTGACCCCGTCGTCCACCATTTCCGCGGAGGTGGTGAAACGACCCATTTGATCAGGGTTCCCGATCATCGTCGTGCCCCTTCCACCAGAGGGGGTTGTCGCGGTACCACTGCACCACCGCGGCCAGGCCCGGCCCGAACGGCACCGCCGGCTCGAACCCCAGCTCATCGCGGATCTTCGAATCGTCGAGCGCGTAGCGCAGGTCGTGCCCCTTGCGGTCCGGCACGTTCCGCACCCGGTCCCAGTCCGCGTCGCACAGGGCCAGCAGCCGTTCGGTCATCTCCCGGTTCGACAGCTCGGTGCCGCCGCCCACGTTGTAGACACCGCCCGCCACCCCGCCGGTGAGTACCAGATGCACCGCCCGGCAGTGGTCGTCGACATGGATCCACTCGCGGCGGTTGCCTCCGTCGCCGTACAGCGGCACCGTGCCGTCCGACAGCAGCTGCGTGATGAAGTGCGGGATCAGCTTCTCCGGATGCTGATACGGGCCGTAGTTGTTGGAGCAGCGGGTGATCCGCACGTCCAGGCCGTGGGTGCGCCAGTAGGCCCGGGCCATCAGGTCACTGCCGGCCTTCGACGCCGCGTAGGGTGAGTTCGGCAGCAGCGGCTCGTTCTCGTCCCAGGTGCCGGAGTCGATCGAGCCGTAGACCTCGTCGGTCGAGACGTGGACCACCGGGTGGACGTCGTGGGCCAGGCAGGCGTCCAGCAGGCTCTGGGTGCCGACCACGTTGGTGAGGGCGAACTCCGAGGGGTTGCGCAGCGACCGGTCCACGTGCGACTCGGCCGCGAAGTGCACCACGGCGTCCTGCCCGGGCAGCAGCCGGTCCAGCAGCTCCCGGTCGCGGATGTCACCCTCGGCGAAGGTCAGCCGCGGGCCGTCCGGCGGCAGACTGGAACGATTGCCCGCGTAGGTGAGCTTGTCCAGTACGGTCACGTGCGCACCCTCGTACCCGGCGTACTCGTCGGCGAGCAGCCCGCGCACGTACCGCGACCCGATGAACCCGGCGCCGCCGGTGACCAGGATCCTCATAGCGACAGGCCACCGTCCACGACCAGCACCGAGCCGGTCACGTACCCCGCCTCGACGAGATAGCCGACCGCGTGGGCCACGTCTTCGGCGACACCGAAGCGCTGCAGCGAAAGACGTTCCAGCGCGGAGTTCTTCCGGGCCTCGGTCAGGCCCGACACCATGTCGGTCTGGATGAAGCCCGGCGCGATCGCATTGACCCGCACACCGAACCGGCCGACCTCCTTGGAGAGGGCCTTGGTGAAGCCGAAGATGCCGGCCTTCGAGGCGGCGTAGTTGCTCTGCGCCACGTTGCCGTGGATGCCGACGACCGAGGAGATGTTGACGATGCTGCCCGAACGGCGCCGCACCATCGGGAACGCCGCCGCCCGGCAGACATTGAAGGTGCCACTGAGGTTGATGTCGATGACCGAGTGCCAGTCCTCGTCCTTCATCAGGATCGTTGGGGCGTCTTTGATGATCCCGGCGCTGGTGACGGCCACCTGGATCGGCCCGATCTCCTTCTCCACGGCCGCGACCCACTCGTTCACCGCGGCCGGGTCGGTGACGTCGACCTGCCGGCCGATCGCCTGTGCCCCGGCCTCGGCCACCTCCTTCTCCAGCGAGCGCGCCGAGTCGGCGTCGCGCCGGTAGCAGAAGGCCACGTCGTAGCCGTCGCTGACCAGGCGCAGCACGGTGGCCCGCCCGATGCCGCGGTTTCCGCCGCTGACCAGGGCGATCGGGCGGGTCATGCCGCCACCTTGCCCAGCACCACGACGGCGTTGTTCCCGGCGAACGCCAGGCCGTTGTTCTGCACCACGTTCAGCTCAGCCTCCACGGATTCGTTGGGGACGCAGTCGATCTCGCACTCGGGGTCGGTGACCCGGTGATTGATGGTCGGCGGGATGAAGCCGTGTGTGATGGCCAGGGAGCAAGCGATCGCGCCGAGGGCGCTCGCGGCGCCCATGGTGTGGCCGAGCATCGACTTCAGCGAGATGGTGCGGGGCGGGTCGCCGTCGTAGACGTCGCGGATGGCGCGGACCTCGGTGACGTCGTTGGTCTTGGTGCCGGTGCCGTGGGCGGAGATCAGGTCGACCTCGTCGGGTCGCACGCCGGCGTCGTCGAGGGCGGTGCGCATGCAGCGGGCGATGCTCGACTGCTCCGGCTGCACGGGGTGGTGGGCGTCGCAGCTGAGGCCGTAGCCGAGCACCTCGGCGTGGATGCGGGCGCCGCGGGCCCAGGCCGACTCCAGGCTCTCCAGCACCAGCACGCCGGCGCCCTCGCCGGTGAGGATGCCCTGCCGGTCACGGTCGAACGGGCGGCAGAAGTCGGGGGCGATGGTGCCCAGCCGGTAGAAGGACGTGAACGACTTGCGGCACATGGCGTCGGCGCCGCCGCACAGGGCGATGTCCGCGTCGCCGATCCGGATCGCGTCGAAACCGTTGCCGATGGCGTAGTTCCCGGCCGAGCAGGCGGTGGCCAGGGTGATCGCCTCGACGTCGACGAGATCCAGCTCGCGGGCGACGGCGTGGGAGAGCAGGCCGGCCGCGACCCGGCGGGTGAGGGCCGGGTTCATCGATTCCGGGCCGCCGGTGACCCAGTCGGCGGCCAGCTCGTCCAGGTCGCGGGACTCCCCGTCGGTGGTGCCGATCGAGATGTGCACCGTCTTCTCGCGCAGGTCGTCCTCGGTGAGCATCGCGTCCTGCACCGCCATCCGGGAGGCGGCGACGGAGAACTGCTCGGCCCGGCCCAGCTCGTCCGGGTCGAGCCGCTCGATCCACTTCTCCGGCTCGAAATTGCGCACCTCGCAGCCGTTCGACCATTCGAAGCCGGCCGGGTCGAAGGCACTGATCGGCGAGACGCCGTTGCGGCCGGTGCGCAGGCCCTGCGCGAACTCCTCGGTGCCGATCCCGATGCTCGAGAAGACGCCCATGCCGGTGATGACGACGCGGCGGGACGGATGGCGACGGTCTGCTCGCGAGATTCCGGATTCCGTGGCGCTGTTCATTGGCATGTTCCCCTGTCGGAGGCTGATGGCCGGGAGCCCTTGCGGGGCCGACGAGTCCGGCGCCCTGGACATCACCATCTTCCGTACCGCCAGGCGGCGCCTCAAGGGTTGCACCCTCTAGGTTTTCGCTAGGTCTTCACTCACGCCGGCTTAGAGCAAACGACGAAGGCGCCGTCCCGCAACGGGAACGGCGCCTTCGGGTGGTCGTACGGGTCAGTCGCCGGCGATGATGCGCCGGGTCACGAAGAAGCCGGTGACGAGCAACAGGGCACTGAGCACCACGGAACCGAGGACCACGCCGTGGAATCCGGACACCACGGCACTGGGGAAGCCGCTCGTGGCGATCTGGTCCTCCACGCGGTGGGTGTAGAACGAGCCCAGCACGGCGACGCCCAGGGAGCCGCCCAGACCCCGGAACAGGTTGATCATTCCGCTGGCGGCGCCCAGGTCTTCGATGGGGGCGCTGGCGAAGGTGAGCAGCAGGGAACTCTGCAGCACCAGGCCCGCCCCCACCCCGGTGACGAACGGCAGCAACGACGCGACCGCCGTGGGGGTGCCGGTGTCGAGCAGGAGCAGCAGCGGCACCCCGATCAGCAGCACGATGCCGCCGGCGATGGGGAACGGCCAGTACTTCCCGGTGCGGGTCAGGTAGGGCGCGCTGAGCATCTGCGCGCCGATCATGCCGAACAGGAAGGGCAGCACCAGCAGGCCGCTGGTGGTGGGTGTGACGCCCTTGACGTTCTGCAGGTACTGCGGCAGGTAGACCATCACCACGAGCATCAGGGCCCCGCTGAACAGGCCCAGCACCTGGGCGACGTTGAAGTCGCGCTCGGTGAACAGCACCGGCGGCAGCACCGGGTCGGCCGCACGGCTCTCGATGCGCAGGAGCGAGGCGATCGAGAGCACCGACACCACCAGCAGGATCAGCATCGGCCAGGAACCCCAGCCGTATTCCGGCCCCACCCACTGGGTCAGGGTCAGGCCGACGATACCGACAGCCAGCGCGAGCGCGCCCAGGTAGTCGAACCGGGCGTTGCCCCGCCGCTTTCCGCGGGGAAGGCCGACCAGGGCGGCCGTCAGGGCGAGCGCGCCGATCGGGATGTTGATGTAGAACGCCCAGCGCCAGTTCAGCTGGTCGGTGAGCACGCCGCCCACGAACGGGCCGCTGGCAAGCGCCGCCGTGAGCACCGCCCCGATGGCCGTCTGCAGCTTCACCCGGGTCGGCGGGTCGGAGGCCAGGTCGCCCACCAGCGCGAAGGCACCCACCATGAGCCCGCCCGCGCCGATGCCCTGCACGGCCCGGAAGGTGATCAGCTGCTCCATGGTCTGCGCCGCGCCGGCGAGCACGGAACCGACGACGAAGATGGAGATCGACGTGGTGAAGGTGATGCGCCGCCCGTACAGGTCGCCGAGCTTGCCCCAGACCGGCGTGGTCGCCGCGCTCGTGACCACATAGGCCGTGACCACCCAGGCGAGCAGGTCGAGCCCGCCCAGGTCCTCGACGATCGTGGGCAGCGCCGTACCGACGATCACCTGGTCGAGCGCCGCCATCACCAGGCCCAGCACCAGGGCGCTCACGGGTATGAGCAGGGACGGCCGCGCGACCTCCGGCCCACTCTCCTGCTGGGTTCTCACGCTCTCGGTCATGACGGCCCCCGCGGGGTTGGTAGTGAACTGATGTATTTGAGTACGGCGTACGCGATTGGTTCGACGATACTGACTAAGTACGGTGTACGCAACAAGTGGGCAGGCGCAGGAAAGGGCGGTTCATGAAGGACGAGGTCGGCGAGCCCGTAGACGTGGGCCAGACGGGCGAGGCCGTCGAGGTTGTCGAGCCGGTGAGTATCTGGGCCCGGCCCGAGCGGCCGGTGCGGGCGTCGCGACGGAGCTCGCCGGGGCCGAACCGGTCGTTCAGCCGGTCGCAGATCACGGCCGCCGCCATTCGGATCGCCGACGCCGAGGGGCTGGAGGCGGCATCGATGCGACGGATCGCCGCGGACATCGGCGCGGGAGCGATGACGCTGTACCGGTACGTGCCCCACCGCGAAGACCTCGTCGAGCTGATGATCGACGAGGTGGCCGGCGAGATGGACTTCGACGGGAAGAGCTTCGGCGGCTGGCGCGAGGCCCTGACCGAGATCGCGGTGCAGCGGCGCGCCCTGTGGCTGAAGCACCCCTGGCTGGCCACGCGCATGCCCGGGCATCCGATCTGGGGTCCGAACACGTTGCGGCAGCTGGAGTTCACGCTCTCGGTGTTCGACGGCCACGACCTGCCCGTCGACGAGCTGACCGGCCTGTACACCCTGCTCAGCAGCTACGTCGAGGGGTTCGCCCGGGACGAGGTGGGCTGGGATCAGGAGGCCCTGCACACGCACGTCGACATGCGTGAGTGGATGCGCCGCTCCGCCCCCTACGCCCGGGAGCTCGTCGCCTCGGGCCGGTACCCGCGGTTCTCCCGCATGCTGCACGAGACCGTCACGGCCCACCTGGAACCCGACGCCCGGTTCCACGAGGGCCTGGAACGGGTCATGGACGCCATCCAGGCCTGGCTGCCCGAGAGCGCCCCGTCCTGAACGATTCACCTCACGGTCGATTGCGCAGGACGACGATCCGCCCGGTGTCGGCGGCCGGGTGCACCACGACCACCGCGTACTCGTGCTGCCACCGCGACCAGTGCCGGGCCAGGTCGAGCCACTCCCCGCCGTAGCCCGGTGACCCGGCCGGGCGGTGCACCGTGACGCCGTCCGGCCGGCCGGACGGCTCTTCCCCGGTGACCACCAGCACCGGGCCCCCGGGAGACAGCGCCGCCAGGCGCGTCGTCAGTTCGCCGCCCTGCTCGTCGATCTCGACGGTTCCCGATCCCGGGCCGCCGTCGAAGTGCAGCATCACCGCGCTGCCCACCGGCTGCCCGGGCCCCGGGACCTGGGCCAGCACCAGCAGCGACGACGTGCTGCGCCCGGCCTCGCCGTACGCCTGGGCGATGCCCACGGCCGTGGTGGCCCCCGCCGCCCCCTCACCGGAGACCGCGAAACTGTGCGCGCGTCCACCCGTGCGCATGTTCAGGTACGAGGCAGCGGTGAGGTATCCGCTCGGGTCGTGATCGGGGTAGGCCAGCATCACCAGGTCCGGGCTCAGCGGATCACCCGGGCCCTCGCTCCTCTCCTGGAGCAGCCGGTCGATCAGCTCGACGTGCCCGGCCTCCCCCGAACTCTCGATGCTCGCCGTGGCGTGCAGCCGCATCAGATCTTCCCCTGTTCTGCTCCGGGCACGAGAACCATGGCGGAGAAGGTCATCCCGACCCCGATGGCGACGAACATCAGCGGCCGACCGGGCTCCAGGCGCTTGTCGTCGCGCAGGGTCACGTAGTTGATGAACACGTCCGCGGCCAGGGCGTGGCTGTAGCGGGGGATGTTGTCGAAGAAGAACTTCTCCCGCACCGCATCACTGGTGATCGTGTCGTTCCAGTACACGACGTTCGGGTTCGGCGGGATGATCACCTGGATGTCGTCCATGGTGCAGCCCGCCCCGGCCAGGGCGCCCTCGATCGCGGCGGCCATCGCTCCCGGCCTCGCGGCCGCGGCGGCCCGGAAACCCGCCGCATTGGTGAGCATCCCGCGGTAGTGCTCGCCGGTCGTCCGGGTCGCGAACGAGGTCACCGGCACACCGGTCCCGTTCCAGGCGACCAGGCAGGCGGCGGCCCCGTCGGCGACGATGCACGAGTTCATCACCAGTTTCGCGTCGGGCGAGACCGGCTTGTCACCGGTCACCACCAGCGCCCGGGCGAGAGGGTCACCACCGGCCCGCAACAGCGTGCCCGCCACGTCGATCGCGCTCAGCGAGATCGCACAGTTCTGCTGGGTCAGCGAGATCACCTGCGCGCCGTTCAGTCCCAGTACCTGCCGGACCTGACCGGCGATACCGGCCCGGGCGTCCGCGGTGCCGTGCATCGCGTGCCCGTAGATCACATAGCGGATCGACCGCGGATCGGTGTCGCCCAGCGCGGCTCTCGCGGCGGGCACCATCAGGTCGAGCAGAGACACGTCCGGGTCGTAGTGCATCCGGTCCAGGCCGTGCACCCGCCCGAACATGTGGATCTGCTCGGCGCTCAGCCCGAGCTCCTGCGCGCGGTCCGCCACCGTGACCACGCGCTCCGGCACGTGGAACTCGACGGATTCAAGTGTGATCATCCGACCGGCACCTCCGGGTGCGAGTGGTGCGAGAAATTCCGGATCTCGTCGAGCAGTTCGATCTGCCGCAGGCTGTCGGCGCTCTCCGCCGCACCCGAGCGCACCGCCGTGACGAACGTCTTCAGCAATCGGCCCGTCTGGTCATCGGCGGGCAGGGTGACGCGCTCGCGGGTGCCGTGCCGCTCCAGGGTCACCTCCGGCAGATGGCCGGCCGGGGGTGTGAACGCCCGGTCGACCGTGATCCGGCCCGTACTCCCCCGCAGCTCATAGCTGTTCTGATAGGCGTCGTCCAGGCCGAAGACCAGCTGCGCGCTCACCCCGTCGGGGCGACGCAGCAGAGCTGCCCCACCCAGATCGACCCGGTGATCGCTCCGGCGGGCGGCACCCACCACCCTCAGCTCCGGACCGAGGAAGTGGATCGCCGCGCGCACCGGATAGACCCCGACGTCCCACAACGCGCCCCCACCCAGGTCGGGGTCGTAGCGAATGTCGTCGGCCGGCAGCCGGGGAATGGCGAAAGAAGCCTGAAATGAGCGCAGCTCGCCGATCTCGGCGGCCAGGCGGCGCACCGCCCCGTGCTGGGAGTGATGAACGAACAAGACGTTCTCCATCAGCACCAGCCCGCGACCGGCCGCCAGGGCGATCAGCCGGCGGCTGGTCGCGGCGTCCATGGCGATCGGTTTCTCGGCCAGCACATGCTTTCCGGCCCGCAGTGCCGCCTCCACCCACGGGGCGTGCAGGGCCAGCGGGAGCGGCACGTAGACCGCCTCCACCTCCGCGTCGGCCAGCAGCATCTCGTAGTCCCCGAAGGCCCGGGCCCCGTAGCGGGACGCGAGGCCCTCGGCCCTCGAGGCTCTCCGGCTGGCGATCGCGACCACCCGGATCCCCGGATCGGCCTCCATCGCGGGCAGCATGCGGCGGCGGGCGATCCCCGCCGCCCCCAGCACCCCGATCCGCAGGGGCGTCACGTCGGCGTCCGGGTGGTCTCGGCCGCCACGAAATCATCGAGCACCCGGCGGAAGTAGTCCGGCCCGAAGGCCGGCAACCGGTCCGCCGCCACGAGCGTGCGCAGTTTGCCAATACCCACCCGGTGCGAGGCGCCCGCGTCCTGGAACTCGCGCCGGGCCTGGGTGCCGAGCCGCAGCTCCAGGTGATCGATCACCAGTCCGACCGGAACCGCATACCCGGAGGCGACATTCACGATCTGTTGGCGCGCCCCCGCCGACAGCAGCGCGTCGATGACGCCGACCACGTCGGTCACGTCGACCAGGTCGCGGGTGGCGTGGCGCTGCACGGTGACCGACCCGGAGCGCAACCGGCGCGTCAGGGTGGGCAGCAACTGGTGCTCCGGCTGCCCCGGGCCGACCAGATGCCCCAGCCGCAGTACCAGATGATCGGCGCCCGAACAGCGCACGACCTCTTCCAGCCCGAGCTTGTGCGCCCCGTAAGGGCTTCGCGCGTGCGGTGGATCGCTCTCCAGACCGGGTTTCTCCGATCCGTAGACCCCGGCGGACGCGGTCGAGAAGAACAACAGGGTGCGGCCGGTGTTGCGGCAGCGTTCGGCCGTGCGGCGCACCAGTGCCTCTTCCCGGGCGAAGTCCGCGGCAGACGTGCCGCTGGCCCAGGAGACCCCGGCCGCCAGCGCGATCACGTCCCGGTGCCGGTTCTCGAGGGTTGCGAGATGCCGGGCCAGGAATCCGGTTCCGATGACGTCCACGGGACTCAGACGTTGTACGGCCGGGCGCGGCGGGCGTCGCGCAGCGCGACGCCCCACCAGACCAGCTGATCGAGCAGCACCTTGGCCGCGGCCTCGCTGCCCTCCGGGCTGGACGGCTCACCCTCATGGGTGAAGTCGTTCCAGGCGTGATGGAAACTCACCGCGTCACGCACCGTCATGGCGTGCAGCTCGGCGAAGATCTGCCGCAGGTGCTCCGCGGCCCGCAGACCACCGCTCAGCCCGCCGTACGAGATCAGGCCCACCGGCTTGGCCGCCCACTCCGAGCGGTACCAGTCGATCGCGTTCTTCAGCGCGGCCGGCGGGGCGTGGTTGTACTCCGGCGTGACCACCACGTAAGCGTCTGCCCGTTGCAGTCTTTCGCCCAGCGCGTTCTTCACCGGGGCGACCTCGACCGGCGGCTCCTCGCCGAAGTCGGGCATCCGCAACGGCAGCGGGTACTGCTCCAGGTCGATCACATCGACCGTGACGGCGCTGTGATCGCGGGTCTGCCCGGCGAACCACTGCGTCACGGCCGGGCCGAAACGCCCTGCGCGCACGCTCCCGATGATGACGGCGAGCTGGATCGGCTCCTGCGACATGGTTCACCTTCCCGAGTGTTCGGTTCACAAAAAGATGGAGGACGCCGCTCAGCTCAGCTTCTCGAGCACGGAGACCACCGCGGACGGCGTGCTCATCGCGGCGATCTGCGCGGCCGCCTCGCGGGCCCGCTCGGTGTAGGAGGGCTGCTTGAGCACCTCCTGGCAGGCATCGGCGACCGCCCCCGGGTCGTCGGCCGCCTCCGATGCGGTCAGGCACACGGCGGCACCGTGACGGGCGATGCGCTCGGCGCCCAGGCCCGGCACCGCGCCCTGCGGGATGATCACCTGGGGCACGCCCGCGCTCAGGCCGGTCAGGGCGGTGGTGCCGCCGCCGTGGTGGATCAGCAGGTCGCAGCTGCCCACCATGACGTCCAGCGGGATCCAGCCGGCCTGCACCCCGGGCAACGCGGCTCCGATCGCCAGCGCCGACTCGTCCGGCGCCGCCACCAGCAGGTCGACGTCGAGCGTGCGGGTCACCTCGGCCACGGCCAGCAGCAGTTCGTAGCCGTGGCGCCGGAAGTCGCCCTGCGGGGCGTCGGCGCGGACCCGGCTGCCGGTGGTCAGGCAGACCCGGGGCCGGTCCTCACGGGTGTACATCCACGGTTCCAGGGCCCGCTGACCGTTCGTGGGCACCCAGCGCATCGGTACCCGTCTCCCGGCGGGCAGGGTCTGGTCGGGGGCCAGGGCGGGTGGGCAGACGTCGATGAAGACCTCCGGCACCGGCAGGGTGTCCAGCCCCAGCTCGGCCAGCTCGGGCAACAGCTCACGCACCGCGCCCTCGTCCACGCCCGAGGCGTCGATGGCGTCCCAGGCGTGCCGCACGTAGGGCACCCCCAGACGCCGGGCCAGCAAACCGGCCGCGTACGACATCGTGCCGCCGACCACCACGTCCGGTTTCCAGACCCGGGCCATCCGCTCCAGCGGGCCGAGCCATTCGGCCGACATCCGGGCGAACCATTCCCCGGTGAAGGCCACCTGACCGGCCGGGTCGGTGGGGATGTCGACCGGGTCGCCGAAGCGGTCGGCGTAGATGAACCGGGTGATCGGGGCCGAGCTCACGGAGACCGCGGGCAGCCCGGAACCGGTGATCGCCGGCACGACGTCGTCGTTGGCGGCCATCACCACCTGGTGGCCGGCGTTGCGGGCCGCGGTGGCCAGCGGCGCCAGGGCGTAGGCGGTGGCGAGACCGCCTCCGGCGACGAAGAGGATGCGCATGGAGGGTCTTCCTTCCTCAGCTCGGGATCTGGTTGCGGCCCGGGTTCGGGCGCAGGCCGATCAGGGCGACGATCAGTCCCACCCCACCGGCCGCCGCGATCAGCGCGACCAGGGTCCGGGTCTCGTCCGCGGTGACCAGCACGCCGGCGACGATCACCGAGACCACCGCCCCGGCCTGCACGGTGGCCTGGTAGATCGAGCTCGATCCGGCCGGAAGGCCCCGGGTGGCCTGGACGTTCAGGGCGGCGAAAGCGAGGACGAAGGACACGGCCAGCAGGAGCAGGGTGGGGAGCACGTCGGTCGCGTACGAGTGCGGCAGAACGGGTCGCAGGTACAGCAGAGAAGCGAACGGCAGTACCGCCGCCCCCAGGGCGATGAGCCGCGGCGGACCGAACCGGCGCACCATCCGCCCGGAGGTCAGCGCCGAGAGCGCCAGGGGCGCCCCGGCCGGCAGCAGGGCCAGCGCGGTGTGCCCGGGCCCCCAGCGCAGACCGTTCTGCAGCTGGAACGTCAGGAGGAAGAGCAGCCCCAGGTACGAGCCGTTCAGCACGGCCGCGCCCAGCGCGGCCCGCACCAGGCGAGGGTCCGGGAACCTTCGGCGACCCGGCCGGGGCGAGGTGGGCGTCCTCCATATGTCGCCGTCCCGGGGGATCACCCGGCGGCCGAGCTCCGCCAGCACCAGCACCACGGGGGCCGGGAAGGCCAGCGCCAGACGCCAGCTGACCTCGGTGAGCAGGCCGGTGGAGACCAGACCGACGAGAAATCCGCAGGCCCCGCAGAACGTGTAGACGGAGACCGCCCGGTCGCGTTCGGGCCCCTGCGGGTAGGACGAACCGATGATCGCCAGCCCGGTGGGAGCGGTCAGCGCCGCGCACACGCCCTTGACCAGGCGTGTGAGGGTCAGCACGGCCGGGCCCGAGGCGAGGGCCGCCACCAGCGAGGCCAGGGCGAAGACCACCAGCGCGGCCAGATACACCCGCCGCCGGCCGAAACGCCCGACCACCCGCGGCCCGACCAGCAGCAGGCCCCCGAAGCCGAGGGCGAACCCGGACATCATCCACTGCAGGCTGCTCGGCGAGAGGTCCAGATCTCTTCCCAGGGAAGGCATCACGACGATCATCGCCGACACCTCGAGGGCGTCCACGAGCATGTTCCCCGCGAGTACCAGCAGCAGGGTGCGGGGCCGAAGACGCAGCCCCGTCCGGGCCGCCGTCAGCTGGGTCATCTCAGGCCGCCGCTCCCAGTCGCAACACGGCCACCGCCACGCTCCCGACCGGGTCGACCGAGGAGACCAGGGCGATCCGCCCGGCGGCCGCGGGGTCCTGCCCGGCCAGACTCAGCACGCCGGCCAGCTGGAACGAGGCCGAGACCGCGTGCGTCTCCCCGACCAGATCGGTGACCGGGTCGAGCACCGAGTCCTCACCGAAGAGTTCCCGCAGCACCCGGATCTCGTCCGCGGCGGCCGGGGTGTCACCACCCGACGGGCTCACCACCCAGACCTGTGAGGCATCGAGATGGGCCGTTGCCAGGGCCTTCTCGACACATCGCCGGACAGAGCGGGACCAGTCGGGGCCGGAGTGGATCTCGGTGCGGATCGTCAGCAGTTCGGCCAGCGGCTCGACGGCGGGCTGCGTGGTGAGGGCGAACATCGCACACCCCTCACCCAGCACCTGCTCATCGGTTCCGGTGTCACGGCTGTGATGGGAGATCCACGAGCGGGCGGCGGAGTACTCCTCGGCCGCGCCGCAGAGCACCGACGCGGCTCGTTCGGTGAGCAACAGCCGACGGGCGTAGTTCAGCGCCAGCAGACCCGAAGACCGGCCCGCCGCCACGGTCGCGTTCGGCCCCTTGAGCCCGTGCCAGATGGCGCACTGACCGGCGGCGCCGTTCATCACGGCATAGGGAATCGCCCCGGACTCGATGTGGAACGGCTTGTCGCCGGTGAGCCCGCTGCGGGTGAGATCGATGGCGCTCTGGGCACTTCCGAGCGTGGTGCCGAGCACCAGGCCGAACGTGTCCTGCGCCCCCAAGGGCTCGCCCAGTTCTTTCAGCAGGTTGCCCGACGTGGTCACGGCCAGGCCGGTCATCCGGTTCATGGTGCGGGTGCCCTTCTTGCCCAGCACCGCCCGCACGTCGAAGTCCGGCACCAGGCAGGCCCGGCCGTCCGGCACCTGCCAGTGGTCCCGGTCGATCACCGCGCTGGTGGCCCGCGCCTGACCGACCCCGTCGGCGAAGCTGGCCCGGCCCGTACCGAACGGCGAGACGGCCGACCAGCCGACGATACTCACCCGTGGGTGCTCCGTCGGGGTACTGGTGCTCACCGGCCCGACTCCGCCACGACGTCGTAGACCCCGGCGAGGTTGACCAGCCGCGGAACCTCGTTCTGCGGGATGCTGACCTTGAGGTTCACCTCGAGCGCCGAGAGGATCTCGATCAGCCGCATCGAGTCGGCGTCGTGATCGTCGATGAACAGGCTGGTGTCGGTCACCTCGTCGTCCTCGACCTCGAGGATCCGGCAGACGATGTCCTTGATCTGCTGCTTCTCGTCCAGGGGGATCGCGGTCATGGCAGAACACTCCGATTCATCAGTGGTTTTCGTGGGGGTGTTTCAGTGCGCGGCGAGCCGGAAGCCCACACCCCGCACGGTCTCGATGGCGTCGGGCTCGCCCAGCTTGCGGCGCAGGCCGACCATGTGGACCCCGAGCGTGCGGGTGTCACCGGCACCGTCGTGGCCCCAGACCTCGGTCATGATGTCCTCGCGCCCGAACACCCGGCCCGGGTCGGAGGCCAGCAGGGCCAGGATGTCGAACTCCTTGCGGGTCAGGTTCACGTGGCGGTCCTGCACCCGCACGCTGCGGCCCCGCACGTCGATGCGGATGGCCCGGGAGTTCCCGGCCGGCACGACCGCCCTCTCCCAGTCACCGGTCACGCGGCGCACCACGGCCTCCAGCCGGGCACCCAGCTCACGCAGGCCGAAGGGCCGCACCAGGAAGTCGTCGGCGCCGAGCTTCAGGCCCAGGATCCGGTCGAGTTCGTCGTCGTGGCTGCTCACGAGCACGATCGGCACCAGGCACCGGGTGCGCAGTTCCCGCACCAGGGCCAGCCCGTCGATCCCGGTGTGCATGAGGTCGACCACCACGGCGTCCACCTCGTGGCAGCGATCCACCGCCTCGGTGCCCAGTACGTCGACCTCCACCAGCCAGCCGAGTCTTCGCAGGCCGGTCGTCAGCTCGGTGACGAAGTCCCGGTCCTCGGCCATCAGCAGAACCCGCATGTCCCCCAGCTCCCACCCTCGGCCCGTCGCTTGTCCCGAGAGCATGCGACGCCCTTCTCCAGACGCGCTTGAGAAACGCTTGGGGAGAACGTCGCGATACGATCGTCCCGATCGACCGCCCGGGAATCCCCTTCCAGAAAGAGATTTCTGTGACCACCAGCAGTCAAGTCCAGCTCCCGACCGTCGGTACCTACGTTCTCGACACCGATCGTTCGGCCATCCGCTTCAGCACCCGGCACATGTTCGGGCTGCAGAAGGTCGAGGGCACCTTCGCCCTGGTCTCCGGCACCGTCACGATCGCCGACCCACTCACCGCCTCCAGCGCCCAGGCCGTCGCCTCCACCGAGAGTTTCGCCAGCGGGCAGGATCTGCGCGACCAGCACGTCAAGGCCGAGAAGTTCCTGCACGCGGCCGAGCACCCGACCATCTCCTTCACCTCCACCGAGGTCGTCGAGACACCGGCCGGCTGGCTGCTGCGGGGCCAGCTCACGGTGCGCGCGGTGACCGCCCCGATCGAGTGGACCGTCACCGAATCCACTATCACCGCAGGGTCGTTCACGGCCGTCTGCACCGCCTCGGTCGACCGGTACGCCTTTGGCATCGACGCCTCCAAGGGCATGGCCGGCCGGCACCTGAAGCTCGAGCTGACCGCAACTGCGGTGCTGCCGGAAGCTTCTTGACAAACCGCTCCTGAGGATCGCACCGTTTCAGCGGACCGACACACCGTCGCTGATCGGGAGCCCTTCATGGAGATCAGGTACCTCGCGCTGTCCGCACCGCCGGCACAGCTGGCCCAAACCGCACGGGTGATGGAGGAAGTCGGTTTCGCGGGCGTGGATGTCGCGGAGGCGAACCATGATCCGTTCGTGTCGCTCACCGCTGCCGCGACAGCCACCCACCGCCTCGGCCTGCGAACGGCCGTGGCGGTGGCCTTCGCCCGCAACCCGATGAACGTGGCCATGCTGGCGCACGACCTACAGACGTTGTCGGGCGGGCGTTTTCAGCTGGGTCTCGGCACCCAGCTGAGTGCCCACATCATCAAACGGTTCTCGATGCCATGGTCGCAACCGGTCTCGCGCATGCGGGAGTTCGTGCAGGCCCTGCACGCGATCTGGGACGCGTTCGAGGGCGAGGGCTCGTTGCGGTACCGGGGCCAGATCTACCGGCACACCCTCATGGTGCCCTTCTTCAACCCGGGCCCCAGTGGCCTGCCCCGTCCGCCGGTGATGCTCGGCGGTGTCGGCGAGCGCATGACCCAGCTCGCCGGGGAGGTCGCGGACGGGTTCCTGTGCCACAACATCAGTAGCCCTCTGTTTCTGAAGGAGGTCACCCTGCCCGCGCTGGAGCGGGGGCGGGAGTCGGCCGGGCGCACGATGGAGGGTTTCCGGCTGCATGTGAGCCCGATGGTGGCAACGGGTTCGGACGAGGAGCAGCTGGCGGCGTCGAAGGAACGGATCCGGGCGCAGCTGGCCTTCTACACGGCGACCCCGTCGTACGCGAAACTGCTGGAACTGCACGGTCTCAGCGAGATGGGGGCCGAGTTGCAGCGGTTGGCCATGCGGGGTCGCACGGCCGACATGGCGGCGGCGGTCGACGACAGCGCCCTCAACACGCTGGCTTTCGTCGGCGAGCCACAGGATGTGGCCCGCCGCCTGCACGAGAGTTATGGCGGCGTGGTGGACAGCATGAGTTTCTACGAACCCGTGGTGACCGACCCCCGGCACTGGCTCACCATCATGGACGAGCTACGCCGCCTCGACGCGGTACCGGTTTAGTAGAGCCCTTCGAGGTCGAGGCGGCCGGCCTGGTTCACCCCGGCCTCGAAGGCGCGGGCGGCGCGGGAGCTGTCCATGACGGCCGCGCCCCATTCGCTGATCTCGCGGAACTCCTGGTCAGGGTCGATGAGCCGCACCTGGCTGCCGTTGTTCCGCAGATGCTCCACCTCGGAGAGCTGCCCCTGGGCGACCGGGGCCATCTCTGCGGGCAGGTCGGTGAGAGGGAAACAGGAGATGACCACGATCTGGTCGTGACCGACGGCCAGTTGCGCGTTGAGAGGGCTGAAGAGACCGCCGTCGATGTGTGGCCCAGCGTTCAGGGTGACGGGCGGGAACATGCCCGGGACAGCACAGCTGGCGGCGAGCACGGACGGCAGGTCGGCCCCGGAGCCGGCGTGGAACACATGCAGGCTGCTGGTGGTGGTGTCGACCGCCACGCAGTGGAATGCCGCCGGCCACGGCACCCCGGCCAGCGACGCGAACAGCGACTGCTTCACCCACGCGGCCTCGTCGACGGTGTCGGCCGCGAACGCGTGGTCGATGATCGCGGCCAGGGGGTTGTCGGGCCGACCGGCGGCCAGGCCGGAGAGCTCGGCGAAGATGTCGCCCGCCCCGCCACCGGGGACCGGCAGCGGAACGGAGACATGCTCCACCAGGCCCCGGGGATCGCGCCCGGCGGCGAGCGTGGCGCCCACCACCGACCCGGCCGAGGAGCCGAGCACGAAATCGGCGGTGGACAGATCAGCGCCCCGGGAGCCGAGCTCGCTGATCAGGCCTGATTGCCAGGCAATACCGAGAGGGCCACCGGCGCCGAGCACAAGAGCTTTGGTCACGGTCCCATTTCACCCGACGTAGGCGATACGCACCAGTCACACCCCCTTGGGCCCCAGCCCTTCCCCCCACCTACTTCGTTCGTGATCATGCAAAATCTCCCCGGCGTTCTAGAACTCTTCGACCGAGAGTTCTAGAAGTCCGGGGAGATTTTGCATGATCACGAGAGGTTGGGGGGGTTCCGGTCAGGCGCCGATCTCGTCCAGTTCCTTCACCGTCGTCTCGTCCAGCACCAGGTCGGCCGCGGCGACGTTCTCGCGCAGGTGCGCCACGCTCGACGTGCCGGGGATGAGCAGGATGTTGGGTGAGCGCTGCAGCAGCCAGGCCAGGGCCACGGCCGCCGGGCGGGTCTCCAGCCGCTCGGCCACGCCGTTGAGCACAGACGACTGCAACGGGCTGAAACCACCCAGCGGGAAGAACGGCACGAACGAGATACCCTGCACCGCCAGCGCATCGATGAGCGCGTCGTCGGCGCGGCGGTGGGCGATGTTGTAAAGGTTCTGCACGGTGACGACCGGGGCCAGGGTCTGGGCCTCCGCCACCTGCGCCGCGTTCACCACGCTCAGGCCGAGATGGCGGATCTTGCCCTCGGCCTGCATCTGGACCAGGGCCGCGAACGGTTCCGCGATCGAGCCCGGCGACGGATTCGCCATCGGGTCGCCGAGCCGGAGGTTCGCCACGTCCAGAGCCTCCACCCCGAGGCGCTTCAGGTTCTCCTCCACCTGCTGCCGCAGCTGCGCCGGCGCGTTCGCGGGAACCCAGCCGCCGGCCTCGTCGCGGTCGTAGCCGACCTTGGTGACGACGGTCAGGTCGCCGTACGGGTGCAGGGCCTCGCGGATCAGTTCGTTGGTGACGTGCGGACCGTAGAAATCGGCCGTGTCGATGTGAGTGACCCCGAGCTCGGGCAGGGCCCGCAGTACGGCCAGCGCCCCGTCCCGGTCCGGCGGCGGGCCCATCACGCCCGGGCCGGTGAGTTGCATGCTGCCGTAACCCATCCGGGTCACCGTGAGGTCGCCCATCGGGTAAGTGCTGTTCTGCGTCATGCCCTCCACCCTGCGGCGGTTGCGGGACCCCAGGCAGTACTCGGACCAGCCGGTGGACCGCCAGTACCCACCCTGCTTGATCAGCACCCTTAGATAAGGATCAGGAGATTAGAGTGGGCGTATGACTTCCTCCCTCCAGGACGTGGGCCTGGCCGTGAAACGCCTTCAGTGGCGGCACCACCGCGAGGCCAACACCCGGCTGGCCGCCCTGGGTCTCTCCCTGGCGCAGTGGGACGTGCTCCGGCATCTCCACGACCAGCCGGAGGCCTCGCTCCACACCTTGGCCCTGCTCACCTTTCAGACCGACCAGTCCATGGGGTCACTCGCGACCCGGATGATCGACCGGGGACTGCTGCGGCGCCTGAGCGGGCCGGGCCGGGCCGTGCGGCACGAAATCACGGATGCCGGTGCGGACCTGCGGGAGAAGGGCAGCGGAATTCTGGACGACGTACTCGAGGAGACCGTGGGGCAGCTCTCCGACCGGGAGCGTGCCACGCTCGAGAAGCTGCTGCGGAAGGCCACCCCGGACGCTTACTAAGGTTGCTTAGTTCAAGAGGCAGATCTAAGGTTCCTTACATGAAGATGACCAGCGACACCGTTCACCTCTCCCTCGACGATCTCGAGGGCCTCGGCGCCATCAACGGAGTCGACGTGACCCTGACCGACACCGGAGCGGGCCGCCCGGTTCTGCTGCTGCACGGCGGAGGCGGCCCGGCCACGGTGCTCCCGTGGGCCGACCGGCTGGCCGCGAGCCGCCCGGCACGGGTGATCACGCCGATCCACCCGGGTTTTGACGGAACCACCCGCCCGGACGCGCTGACCGGCGTCCCCCATCTCGCTTCCCTGTACATCGCCCTGCTCGAGCACCTGGACCTGACCGGCGTCACCGTGGTCGGCAACTCGATCGGTGGCTGGATCACCGCCGAAATGGCAACCCTGGCTGCCAGTTCGAGAGTCAGCGGATTCGTCATCGTTGACGGCGTCGGGCTGGAGGTGCCCGGGCATCCGGTGGCGGTCGGTCTCTCCCCGGCCGAACTCGCTCAGCACGCCTACTACGACCCGGCCCGGTTCGGGATCGACCCGACCGCCCTGCCGCCCGGACGACGCGCCCAGATGGCGGCCAACGCCCAGGTCCTGGCCCTCTACGCCGGAGCCACGATGACCGACCCCACGCTGGCGGACCGCCTGGCCGCCGTGAGCACCCCGACCGCCGTTATCTGGGGCGAGGCCGACCGGATCGCCGGCCCCGAGTACGGCAAGGCCCTCGCCCACGCGATTCCCGGGGCGCAGTTCGAGGTACTCCCGAAAACCGGCCATCTGCCCCAGATCGAGACTCCGGACCTGCTGATCGACCGGGTCTGGACCTTCATCACCCAGCGATCCCGTTCGTGATCATGCAAGTGTCCCCGGGGACACTTTGCATGATCACGAACAAGGAAACTGGGGACGAAGTCAGCCGGGTACGGCTACCACGGTCCGGCCGGGGAAATACGGTTCCTGGACTTCGTCGAGCATGGCCGCTGCCACCGCGGCACGGCTGATCCCGGCCGGGAAGAGGCGCTTCGGAGCATCTTCCAGGAGCAGGGTGCGGTGGGACGCGGGTCCGTCGCCCATCGGGCCGACGTGGAAGACCGTGCCCCCCGCCGCCAGGATCAGGGCATCGGCGGCGGTCTTGTCGGGAAGCTCCTGGCGCATGAACAGGGAGAGCATCGACCGGGTGAGAAGGCCCGCGGCCTGGGCTGATTCCCCGGTTCCGTAGGCACCGAGCCAGACGATCCGGCCGATACCGGACGCCACCACCGCCTTCGCACCCGCCACCAGCGTGCCGGGCGGCCCACCCAGCGCCGAGACCAGCACGTCGCTGCCCTTGACGGCCCTCGCCACCGACCCCGCGTCGTTGACATCGGCGGCGACCCGTTCGAGGTTCGGTCGGGCCGCCACACCAGCGGGATCACGCACCAGTGCCGTGACCTCGAAGCCGCGTGCCAGCGCGTCGTCCATCAGCAGGGAACCGACCTTGCCGGTCGCACCCAGAATCGCCACCCGCATGATCACTTCACCTCACTGAGCACGTCGAGGGCCGCCGCGTGCAGGCCGGGGGCCGCCGCGAGGTACGCGCCACCGTCGATGCGCCAGGGGCTGCCGTCGAGGTGGGTGACCACGCCACCGGCCTCCTGGACGATGAGCACGGGGCCGATGTGCGAGCGGACGTTGTCGAACTGCCAGTGCAGGTCCATGCGCCCGGCCGCGACCTGCGGCAGCTGGTGGGTGACGGGGACGGACATCCGCACGTAGAGCGCCGCCTGCAACATGGCGGTGATCCCGGCACCGACCCGCCGGGCGTGCGCCGGCTCGCGGGAGGGCTTGGCCTGGCCGGTCCCGGCCAGAGCCATGGTCAGATCGGTCTTGGCCGAGACCGCCAGGGGCCGGCCGTTGAGCCGGGCTCCCCCACCCGCGACGGCGGTGAACAGCTCGTCGGCCAGCGGCGCGTAGAGCACGGCCAGTTCGGGACGGCCGTCACGCACCAGGCTCACGCCGACATTCCAGTCGATCATGCCGTGCACCGTGTTGACGTTGCCGCCGACCGGGTCGACCACCCACCAGTCACCGGCGGACATCGGGCCGGTGCCGTGCTCGTCCTGGTCCCACTGCGAGCCGGGCAGTGCCGCCAGCAGGGCGGGGCGCAACTGATCGGTCACGAGATCTTCGTTGCGGCGGATCGCGGCCATCAGCTCCTCGCCGGTCGAGGGCCGCGACTGCGGCGAATACTGCTCCAGCAGGCGGATTCCGGCGGCCCGAACGGCTTCGCTGACGGTGGTGAGAAGTTCTGCAGACATTTTATTAACTCCGTTTGAACGACTGAAGGTGCCTTCAGCCTCTACGGAACCTGGGATTAAGTCCAGTGCACTCTTGACAACCGATAGTTTACTTTCATGCAACTGGATCTGAACCTGCTCACGGCGCTGGACGCCCTGCTGGAAGAGGGCAGCGTGACCGGCGCCGCGGATCGGCTGCGCCTGTCCACGCCGGCTGTCAGCCGCACGCTGGGGCGCATCCGGCGGCTCACGGGCGACGACATCCTGGTGCGGACGGGGCGGACCATGACCCCCACGCCGTACGCCCTGGCCATCCGCGAGCCGGTGAGTGATCTGGTGCGGCAGGCCCAAGCCCTGCTGACACCCCTGCGCGAGCTCGACCTGGCCACCCTGGAGCGGACTTTCACCCTGCGCTGCCACGATGCGCTCGTCACCTCGCTGGCGCCGGAGCTGCTGCGGCAGGTCGGCGATCAGGCTCCGGGCGTACAGCTGCGCTTCCTGGCCGAAACCGCCACGGACACGGACGATCTACGGCACGGCAAGGTCGATCTGGAGCTCGGCGGGAGTGCACCGCAGCTGCCGGAGTTCCGGTCCGAGACGATCCGGCACGACCCGCTCGTGGCCGTGATGCGGCCAGGGCATCCCCACGCCGAGAGCCTGGATCTGGACAGCTACGCCGAGCAGACCCACGTGCTGGTCTCCCGCCGCGGCCGCCTCAGCGATCCGATCGACGAGCTCCTGGCCGCTCACGGTCTGCGCCGACGGGTGCTCGCCGCCGTGGCCACCACCGCGGCCGCCGCCCTGGTGGTCAGCCGCAGCGACAGCCTGATGACCGCCCCGTCCCTCACCTGCCGGCCCCTGATCGAGGCGTTCGGGCTGGTCACCGCCCCTCTCCCCCTCGCCGTGCCCGACGCGTCCATCATTGCTGTCTGGCATCAGCGCTACGAGACGGATGCCGCCCATGCGTGGCTGAGGGGGAAAGTGCGGGAAGCCCTCAGCGCCTGAGAACGCTCAGGCCTCTCCCCGCCACCGGCATCAGCGGCCGGGCGTGGACCTCAACCCGGGTGCTGCCGTCGTGCCTCCTCGGACGGTGCGACGTCAGCACCCGTCCCCACGGTGGGACCCGCCCGGTGACGACCGTTTGGCCTGCGCCGTGACCAGCCATCTGGCGATGAGGGCCGATCCCTGGTCGACGTTCTCCAGGTTGATCTGGCCGTGCACCGCGAAATAGGTGATGAGCGGACCGGCGTCGGGATGGTCGATGTCGCAGGTCTCGCAGAGCACCGCGACCCCCGACCCGGTGATCGTGTCCGGTACGACGGCGGACATGATCCCGGGCCGGGAACAGTCGGGGCAGTCGACGGTTTCGGCCGTCGTCTCGACCGTGACGGGGACCCCGCCGGGACCCGGGCCCGGTCGGGTCACAGGGTGACCGCGGTGGAACCCAGGAGTGCCTTCAGCTCCCCCATCAGGGCCCCGCTAATAGCCACCGAGTAGTTGGGTAGTTCCATCACGGTCTCGCGCCGGTTGTGCGAACGCAGACACAGGTGGACGGGGGTGTCACCGGGGTGGTTGGTGAGGATCTGGCGCATCTTCTCGGTCAGGTCGGGGACGACCCGGTGGGTCGGGATCGAGAGGATGATCGGCGCGGTTCCCCCCGAGACGGTGGAGACGTCGAGGATCTTCATCTCCCTCCCCATCATGGAGAAGGCACCTTCCCGGTCCTGGATGATGCCGGTGACCGACACCACCAGGTCTTCGGTGACCTCGGGGGCGATGGCCATCCAGGACTGACCGAAGAACGACACCTCGATGGCGGCGTCCTTGTCTTCGACCATCAGCTTGGCCCAGGGGTTTCCGCTCTTGGCCGAGACCCGGCGCTCGACCATGGTGACGAGACCGGAGAGCGTGACGTTGCCCTGCGGCGGGCCGTCCAGGTTGAGCAGCTCGGC
Organism: Kineosporia sp. NBRC 101731; assembly: GCF_030269305.1. Lineage (NCBI taxonomy): Bacteria > Bacillati > Actinomycetota > Actinomycetes > Kineosporiales > Kineosporiaceae > Kineosporia > Kineosporia sp. NBRC 101731. Next base: position 66,280 of record NZ_BSTC01000013.1, on the reverse strand, counting down.
AATCGACAGATCGCGCTCACGGGCCAGGATGCGCTCGGTGCCGTCGAGCGGGTGGCTGGAGACGTACAGGCCCAGCATGTCGCGCTCGATGGCGAGCAGTTCCTTGCGGCCCCACTCGCTCTCGTCGATGTCGAGCTGCAGGCCGAAGGTCTCGTCGGGGCCGGTGTCGAGCGTGCCGAACAGGTCGTCCTGACCGATGCCGGCGGCCCGCTTGACCCCCATGACCGCGTCCACCGCTGCTTCCGCGACCTTGACCAGACCCTTGCGGGTGTGGCCGAGAGAGTCGAAAGCGCCTCCCCGGATGAGGGAGTCGATCGCGCGCTTGTTACAGGCGGGCAGGTCGATCTTGTCGAGGAAGTCGGAGAACGAGGTGAAGGCGCCCTTCTCCGTACGGGCCGCGACGATGGCCTCGATGACGTTGTCGCCGACGTTGCGGATGGCCCGCAGGCCGAAGCGCACGTTCTCGCCGACGGCGGTGAAGTCGGAGACCGATTCGTTGATGTCGGGCTGCAGGACCTTGATGCCGATCGACCGGGCGTCGGCCAGGTAGATGGCGGCCTTGTCCTTGCTGTCGTCGACCGAGGTCAGCAGGGCCGCGGCGTATTCAGCCGGGTAGTTGGCCTTGAGGTAGGCGGTCCAGTAGGCGACGAGCCCGTAGCCGGCGGTGTGCGACTTGTTGAAGGCGTAACCGGCGAACGGGAGCATGACGTCCCACAGCGCCTTGATCGCCTCGTCGCGGTAACCGTTGGCCTTCATCCCGGTCTCGAAGGTGACGAACTCCTTCTCCAGGATCTCCTTCTTCTTCTTACCCATGGCCCGGCGCAGCAGGTCGGCCTGGCCCAGGGTGTAACCGGCCACGGCCCGGGCGGTCGCCATGATCTGCTCTTGGTAGACCAGCAGGTGGAACGTGTTACCCAGGATCGGTTCCAGGACCTCTTCGAGGTCGGGGTGGATCGGGACGACCTCCTGCTTACCGGTTTTCCGCAGCGCGTAGTTGGTGTGCGCGTTGGCGGCCATCGGGCCGGGCCGGTACAGGGCGAGCACGGCCGCGATGTCTTCGAACCGGGTCGGCTCCATCAGTTTCAGCAGCGAGCGCATCGGCCCACCGTCGAGCTGGAACACGCCGAGGGTCTCGCCCCGGGCCAGGAGCTTGTACGTCTTCTCGTCGTCGAGGGGCATCGTCAGGGTGTCGAGCTTCACCCCGGTGTTGGTCTCGATGATCTTGATGGCGTGGTCGATGATGCCGAGGTTGCGCAGACCGAGGAAGTCCATCTTCATCAGGCCCATTTCCTCGCACTGAGGATAGGAGAAGCCTGTGAGCAGGGTTCCGTCAGAGGTGCGCTTGTGCATCGGCACCAGGTCGAGCAGCGGTGCCGAGGAAAGGATGACGGCCGCGGCGTGGACGCCGGTGCCGCGGATCAGGCCCTCGATGCCCAGGCCGGTGTTGTAGATCCGCTTGACCTCGGGGTCGGTCTCGATCAGCGTCCGGATCTCGCCGCCCTCGGCGTACCGGGGGTGGTTCTTGTCGAACAGGTCGGCGAGCGGGACGCCCTTGCCCATCACGTCCGGCGGCATGGCCTTGGTGATGCGGTCACCCATGGAGAACGGGTAACCGAGGATGCGGTTCGCGTCCTTGACCGCGGCCTTGGCCTTGATGGTGCCGAAAGTGTTGACCTGGGAGGTGTAGTCGGCACCGTACTTCTCGGTGACGTACTTGACCATCTTGTCGCGCTGACGGTCGTCGAAGTCGAGGTCGACATCGGGAGGGCTGATGCGGTCGGGGTTGAGGAACCGCTCGAACAGCAGGTCGTGCTCCAGCGGGTCCAGCTCGGTGATGCGCGTGGCGTAGGCCACGATCGAGCCGGTGGCCGAACCACGGCCCGGCCCGACGGGGACCCCGGTGTCGCGGGCCTGCCGGCAGATGTCGGACACGATGAGGAAGTAGCTGGAGAACCCCATCGGACCGATGACCTTCATCTCGGTCTCGTACCGCTCGATGACGTTCTGCGGGATCGGGTCGCCGTAGCGCTTCTTGAGCCCGATCTCGACCTGCTGGCGCAGGTACGACTCCTGGGTCTCACCCGCCGGCACGTCGAACTGCGGCATCCGGTCGACGTAGGTGAAGACCTCTTCGTACGACTCGACCATCTCGGCCACGAGCAGCGTGTTGTCGCAGGCCTGCGGCAGCTCCCGGAAGAGCGAGCGCATCTCGTCGGAGGTCTTCAGGTAGTAGCCGGCGCCGTTGAACTTGAACCGGTTGGGGTCGTCCTTGTTCTTACCCACACCGATACACAGCAGGCTGTCGTGCGCGTCCGCCTCGGACTCCAGCACGTAGTGCGAGTCGTTGGTGGCCAGCAGCGGGATGTCCAGGTGCTTGGCCAGCTTGAGCAGGTCGGCGCGGACCTCGTGCTCGATGTCGATGCCGTGGTCCATCAGCTCGAGGAAGTAGTTCTCCTTGCCGAGCATGTCCTGGTAGGCCGCGGCGACCTTGACCGCCTCGTCCCACTGCCCCAGCCGCAGGCGGGTCTGCACGGCCCCGGACGGGCAGCCGGTGGTGCCGATGATGCCCTCGGCGTGCTGGGCGATCAGCTCCATGTCCATGCGGGGCTTACCGAAGAAGCCCTCGTAGCTGGCGATCGACGACAGCCGGAACAGGTTGCGCAGGCCCTGGGGGTTCTTCGCCCACATCGTCATGTGGGTGTACTGACCGCCACCCGAGACGTCTTTGCCGCCCTCGCCGCCGTCTGCGGTCGCTCCGCGCTGGCCGCCCTTGCCCCAGAAGACCTTGCGCTTGTGGTGACGCGACTCCGGGGCGACGTAGGCCTCGATGCCGATGATCGGCTTGACCGGGCCCTTCTTCGCCGTCTGGAAGAACTCGTAGGCGCCGAACATGTTGCCGTGGTCACTCATAGCGATCGCGGGCGCACCCTGCCGCTCGGCCTCGGCGAACAATTTCTTGTTCTTGGCCGCCCCGTCCAGCATGGAGTACTCGGTGTGCACATGCAGATGGACGAAGTCGCTCACGGTGAGTAAGGCTCCTGCGCTCGATCGGGGGTTCAACGGGGGCAAGTTTAGGCGCTCCGTACCGGCCCTCGAAGCAGATCCCCGGCAAGTCGCCCCGATCCGGTGACTCATCCCGATTTGCCCGGGCCACCCGCCTGCGGACGATTCATCAAACGAGGGTCCACGACCTTCACCGGCTCGTCGATCCACATCAGTTCGTCATCGGGGGTATACCCCTACGCGAGCGCCTCCGCGGTCGATCGCCATGCCTGCAGGGTGAGCAGCAACCGGTCGAACCGTGACACCGCGGCGCAAGCGCGAGCCGGACGGGCTGGCACCCTGCCGATCCCGTTCCGGTCACCAGGTCCTGCCTCGGCGACCGGGACGGTGTCAGTGGCATTCGTCGAAGGTCAGGGCGAAGGACGAGCGGGACGGTCCGGTACAGACCTGCGTCTCGACCTCTCCTGAACCGAAACGGTCTTTCGTGCTGTCGGTCTCCACCTGGATCTCGCCGGACCCGAGGTTCCGGAACACCTGCGTGATCGGGTCGCCCTCGACGGTGGGATAGGTGACCTCCAGGGTGGCCGGATCGCCCGCGGTCACGGCGCCGAGGAAGCAGTCGGCGCCCTGGTCGCTGATCCGCGCGCTCTGATCCAGCACCTCCGTGCCGCAGTCGGTCATCGCGGAGGTCTCGGCCGCGGCCGTCACGACCTCGACCGTCTCCGGCTCACCGCATCCGCCGAGGGCGACGAGCAGCCCGATCCCCACAACCGTCCAGCGCCACATGCGTCCTCCATCGGTGAGCCCCGGACTTCTTCTACACCCTTTGGACGCAGGCCGGGGCATCTGGTTCCGGGCGATTTCCGGGCGATTTCCGGGCGATCAGGTCCGGCCGCACAGGGCATGGGCGATGAGGGTGTCTGCGGCCCGCTGCTGCCGGACCGGATCCGTGGGCGTACCGCCCAGAGCGGTGTTCATACTGACCACGGCGCTGCGCCGGCCGTCGGGGGTCACCCCGGTCACCGTGATGAAACCGGCGTCGCCCCCGTCGTGGCCCCAGTACACACCTCCGCAGGCCAGGGGGCGGCTGATCAGGCCCAGCCCGTAACGGGCACCGGGCATGAAGGCGTCGATCTCGGGCGTGACCGGAACCGTCCGCTGCATGGCCTCGTGTTGAGGACGAGGCAGGAGACGGCCGTCGAGTACGGCCTGGAAGAAGATGGTCAGGTCGCGTGTGGAGCCGACCACCGCGTCCGGATCGCTCGGTACCTGCTCGGTCACGTCCACCACGGCGCCGTTCCCGAAGACCTGGTGGGCACGAGCGTGCGGGGCGGGTAGCAACGGCGAGATCCCCGGCCAGCTGAGGGTCTTCAGGCCCAGCGGTTGGGCGATGCGCTCGCGGGTCAGTCGTTCCAGCGGACGCTTCCCGGCCTTCTCCACGACGGCTCCCAGCACCAGGAATCCGGTGTTGGAGTAGGCCCATCCGGTACCGGGGGCGAAGTCCGGCCGGTGCCGCAGCGCCCGGGCGATCAGTTCGTCGCGGGTGTGCACGTCGTAGCGCTGTTCGAGGTACCCCTGGGGAGTCTCGTAACCGGGCTGGTCGTCGTGCAGACCGCTGGTGTTCTGCAGCAGGTGCCGAACCGTGATCCTCCGGCCCTCCTCACCCGGGACGGTGTCCGGAAGCCATGTCCCCACCGGATCGTCCAGACCGAGCCGCCCCTCGCCGACCAGTTGCAGAGCCACCACCGCCACCATGGCCTTACGGACGCTGGCGATCCGGAACCGGCCCTGCACCGGCACGGGTGCGCCGGTGAGCCGATCGGCCCGGCCGCTGGTCACGATCCGGGAACCGGCACGGTCCCGGACCTCGGCCTGCACGCCGATCACGCCCAGGGCCCGGATGCCATCGGCATCCCTCTGCAACTGAGTCTGCGGCTGAGTCTGCTGCGGAGAAGGGCCGGCCGCGGCCAGTCTGCTCGCAAGTGCGGTGAACGCCAGTGCCACGACCAGCGCAACCAGACCTCGACGTCCTCTGTTCTGCAGTGATTTCATGTTCTGCACCGTAGTTTTCCGGATCCGGCCCGAGCAGTACCCCGGCCTGTAGGGGGCGGGCTACAGCTGGCTGTAGTGCTGCGACCGGGATCGTGGGCCCACACTGGGCAGGTGCTGGGGGACGACATACGGCGCGGGTGCGTCGAGACCGTACGGGGCTGGGTGTACCTGCAGACGAAGCTGGTGGAGGGCCCGGCCGGTGCTCTCACGCTCCCCCTGCTCCGGCATCACGGTTTCTCCCGGAAACTGGCGGCCCGGCAGCAGACCAGGGCACGTCGGTTACTGCGATCCCCGGACGGGCCGATGACGCTCCCGCGCCGGTCGCGGGTCCTGGCCTGGGTCCTGGTCCAGGCCACCGCGGGCACCGCGACCGGGCTGGCGGCCCTGCTCGTGGTCGGTAATGCGCTGGTGGCGGTGGTGGCCACCGGATTCTGGTGGGCTCTCCCGGCCTCGGACCCACCGCGCTTGTTCGTCGAGACTCCGGTGCGGAGCTGGTCGGTCGCCCTGGTGCTGGGCCCGCTCCAGTTCGTGCTGCTCGCCGCCGTTGCGACAGCTGCGTTCGGGCCGGTGGGACGGATCTACGCCCGCTGCTGCCTGAAGATCCTGACGCCCTCGGCCACCGAGCAACTGACCCGGCGGGTGGCGGTACTGACCGAGACCCGGGCCGACGTGCTCGACGCGCACGTGAGTGAGTTGCGCCGGATCGAGCGGGATCTGCACGATGGCGCCCAGGCTCACCTGGTGGCTGTGGCCGTTCGTCTGGGTGTGGCGGAGAAGGCCCACGCACGGGACGATCACGAACGGCTGGGTGCGCTCGTGCGGGAGGCGCACGACGAGATCAGGATCGCCATGGAGTCGTTGCGCACGGTTCTGCGGAGCGTCTATCCGCCGATTCTGTCCGACCGCGGCCTGCACGGCGCCCTGGTGGCACTCACCGCCGGATGCTCGGTGCCCACCCGGCTCACTCTCGACGATCTGGGACGCCTTCCCGCCGCGGTGGAGTCGGTCGTCTATTTCGTGGTGGCCGAGTCCCTGACCAATATCGTCCGGCACAGCGGCGCCGCCTCGGCCGAGGTCGCCGTCACCCTCGCCGGGCACCTGAAGGTGCGGGTGAGGGATGACGGGGCGGGATCTGCCGATCCGTCCAAGGGCAGCGGCCTGAGCGGGATCCGCGACCGGGTTCAGGCGCTGGACGGCCGGTTCGCGATCAGTAGCCCGGCCGGCGGCCCGACCCTGATCGAGGTGGACCTGCCGTGCGCGTGGTGATCGCCGAGGACAACGTCCTGCTCGCGAGCGGGCTCGAACTCCTCCTGGCCGAAGCCGGTTTCGAGGTGGCCGCGCTCACCGTCGACGCCGTTGCCTTTCTGCGGGCGGTCGATGAGCAGAATCCGGACGTGGCCCTGGTGGACGTCCGTCTGCCACCCGGGTTTCGGGACGAAGGGATCCGCGCGGCGCTCGAGGCCCGCAGACGTCATCCCGGTCTGCCGATTCTCGTTCTCTCCCAGTATGTCGAGCAGCAGTACGCGGGCGAGCTCCTGAGCGCCGGAGGCGGCCTGGGCTACCTGCTGAAAGACCGGATCAGCCGGGTCAGCGAGTTCACCGACGCCCTCCTACGGGTCGCGGGCGGTGGCACCGTCATGGATCCGGAGGTGGTGTCACAGTTGCTGGCCCGCAACCCGATCACGGCCCTGACCCCGCGCGAGCGTGAGGTGATCGCGCTGATGGCCGAAGGGATGGACAACCAGGCCATTGCCGGCCGGCTCTTCATCACCGACAACGCCGTGCACAAACACATCGGCGGGATCTTCACCAAGCTCGGCCTGGCCCCCACCGACAGTGGTCACCGGCGGGTCCTGGCAGTGCTGCGGTATCTCGACGATCAGGGATGAACCGACAGGAACAGCCACGCCCCCAGCAGCACCAGGTGAACGAAACCCTGCAGCGCGTAGGCCCGGCCCTGCACCACGGTGAACACCGTGACCACGATGGTGAGGACGAACAACACCATCTGGATCGGTTCGAGACCCAGTTCCAGCGGCCCGGAGAGCCAGATCATCGCCAGCGCGACGGCCGGGATGGTCAGCCCGATCGACGCCATCGCCGAACCGTAGGCCAGGTTCAGGCTGAGCTGTACCCGATCGCGGGCGGCGTTGCGGGTGGCGGCAATCGACTCCGGGGCGAGCACGAACAGTGCGATGACCACCCCGACAACCGTATACGGGAGCCCTAAGTCAGCAACGACGTCCTCAATCGTGGGTGACAGCAGTTTGGCCAGCCCGACCACCGACACCAGCGAGACGATCAGCAGGCCGAGGCTGGTCCACGCCTGGCGGGCCGGGGGCGGGTCGGCGTGACCGTCGCCGTCCAGGTCGAGCAGACCGGTGGCCTGGCCGGTGTCGTCGCTGGAGACCGGCAGGAAGAAGTCGCGGTGGCGGATGGTCTGGGTGAAGACGAACGCGCCGTACAGAGCCAGGGAAGCGACCGCGGCGAAGGCCAGCTGGGACGGCGAATACTCCCGGCCGGCGGCCGAGGTGGTGAAACTGGGCAGAACCAGGGCCACTCCGGCCAGGGTGACGACGGTGGTCACGGCGGATCCGGTGCCCGAGGCGTTGAAGCTGACGATGTTGTGCTTGCGCGCGCCGACCACCAGGGAAAGGCCGACGATGCCGTTGAACGTGATCATCACGGCGGCGAACACGGTGTCGCGGGCGTAGGTGCTGGCGCCCTTCCCTCCCCCGGTCATCAGCAGCACGATCAGCGCGACCTCGATGACGGTGACGGCCACGGCGAGGATCAGCGACCCGAACGGCTCACCCACCTTGTGGGCCACCACCTCGGCATGGTGCACGGCGGCGACGATCGAGCCGATCAGCGCCACCGTCACCAGGGTGAGGGCCGGCCAGTCGTCGTGCCAGAACCAGGTCAGGCACAGCACCAGCAGGGCCAGGAGCGGCGTCAGCAGCGGCCACTGCAAACGCTCTCGGACGGTAGCGGCGCTCATCCGGTCAACCTATCGAGTCGCGGTCCAGAACCCCAGGTCATCCGTTCGGACCGGGACCGGAAGGTGCCGTCTCGGCGCCGAACCGGTCGGTGCCGCGGTTCCGCCCGGACTAAGATCCACTGGCATGTATGCACTGTATGCCTGGGGGAACTTCATCCAAGAGGTCGACCTCGACCGCGAGCCGGGCTGGGTGACACCCGCCCTTCTTCGCGGTGAGCATGATGTGGTGAGCGATCACCTGCTCATCGTGGACGACGGGAGCGGGCCCTTGCTCGTCGACGGGCCGAACACGATCTTCGAGGTGGACGACGAGCTGGTGCTGGGCTCCCAACTGGTCGACCGCGACCTCAGCCAGACGTCCTGGAGAGTGGCGTACATCCGGGTCGCCACCGACGGAACCCTCCAGGACGCGCTGCGGATCACCGGGAAGATCGAAGACGTGGACGACTACTACGCCGACCGGTCGCCGCAGAGGAATCCGGTGGTGTTGGGCCAGGAAGCCGTGGGCGAGGTCGTGACCACCTGGGAAGACAACAACGGCCAGTGGGATCTCGCCCTGATCCGGCTCCGGAACGACTCACCGGGGCATTCCAGCTGACCGCACCGGCCCGGCCCCCGTCGTCAGGTTCCGGTCCGCTCAGCCGAACGTCCAGATGTGGTCGTCCTTCGCCGAGCAGGCGAAGAGCGTCAGCTTCAGATCGGCGACCTGGTTGTCGACGCCGTAGGGGTTGGAGACGTTCAGGCACATGCCGGTCTTCACGTGCACCAGGAAGAATCCGTTGCCCTGGGCCTGTTTCCGGAACATCTGGTTGTCCTGGCCACCCGACAGGCACTCATGGGTGTTGACGACGGTGCCCGACGTCACGGAGCCCGAACCGCTGACATCGAGGCACCAGCCCGAGGCGACGTTGCGCAGTAGGAACGTTCCGTCGGTGGCGGAGACGGTCTGGAACTGCTGATTGTCGGAAGTGCCGGGGACGCAGGTGTTCTGCCGCACCAGAACGTTCTCGTCGGCAGCAGCCGGACCGGGCAGGTCGGCGCAGAACCCGGTCACCAGGTTCCGGATCACCCCGACGGTGACCACGTTGCTCGTCGCGGCCTGGGTACCGGCGGTGCTCGCGGTGCTCCCATCGATCTGATCGGTGGCTGTCATGGTGGTCGCGGCCTGGGAACCATCGTCGGTCCGGCTGTCCTGATGACCGGTCGGCGTCGTCTGCCCGCCGGGCTTCGTCGTTCCGCCCTGGTCCTGGATCCCGCCGTCGTTCGCGGTGCCGCCGAAGCTCTTCCCGGTGTCCGGCCCGGACGACTTCCGGGGTTTTCCGTCCGTCGTTCCCTTCCCGTCGGCCGACGAGGGTTCCGGAGCAGCCGTCGCCGTGGGCAGACCCTGGCCCGTGACGGGCAAGGGGAACTCGTCCATCCCCGAGGAGAGGGTGACCGGGACGGGGTCGTGGTCACCCGAGATCGCCCGGACCGCGGCCCCGCAACTGATCACCAGGACGGCTCCCAGGACGGCGACCCCGGCGATCATCCCGGCGCCGCGCGGACTGCGGGTCTGCTTCCAGGCCGGACTCCGGGCCAGACCCCGGGCCCGGATCCCGACGGAGTTCCAAGCCGAGATGTGGGACGAGGTCCGCTTCCGGGACGGCTTTCGGACCGGTTTTCGGACCGGTTTTCGGACCGGTGGGACGGAATCCGCCGGCGGTTCGGGGTTCCGGGCCGCCAGGAGTTCCTGCTCCCGGGCGGCCCGGGCCAGTGCCTTGGGGCGTCGACTCCGGAGATTCGGCTGCTGCACCGGGTCCGGCTGCCACGAAGGATCCGGCTGATCAACCGGATCGGATGGCCTCTGAACCGGCGCTCCCGTCTCGGACGTCACGTCTTCTCCATTCAGCCGTCGGCCCACCGGATCGCAGGGGCCTGCTCCTGAAGAGACGGCCCGGTCGGCACGACGGTTCAATGGTTTTTCGGGTCACGGCGCTCGTGGTCCCACTGACCTGGCCGAGCTCCCCTGATCGCCCCGCTCAGCGCGCCAGCCATCCCCCGTCCACGGGAAGGACGATGCCGTTGACGTAGTCGGCCGCGCCCGAGCAGAGGAACAGGACCGCGCCGGCGATGTCGCCGGCCTGGGCCCAGCGGGCCGCCGGGATGCGGGCGAGGATCTCCTTGCTGCGTTCGGCGTCCTGACGCAGGTCGTGGGTGTTGGCCGTGGCGACGTACCCGGGGGCCACCGCGTTGACGTTGACGCCCTGGCCCGCCCACTCGTTCGCGAGCGCCTTCGTGAGACCGGCGACCGCCGACTTGGACGAGGTGTAACCCGGAACGTTGACCCCACCTTGAAAGCTGAGCATTGACGCCACATTGACGATTTTTCCGGAGCCGCGTCCAAGCATCGACCGGCCGATCTCGCGGGAAAGCACGAACGTCGAGCGGAGATTGACGTCCATCACGTGATCGAAGTCGTCGTCGGAGTGCACGGCGGCAGGAGTCCGGCGGATCGTGCCACCGTTGTTGACGAGGATGTCGACCTCGCGCCCGGCCAGGTCGGCCGCGAGGGCACTCACCTCATCCCGGGCCGAGAGGTCGACGCGCAGTGGGGTGAAGGTCCGCCCCACCCGTTCGACCCGGGTGCGAACGGTGCTCTCCCCCAGCGGCAGGCTGTTGCTGATGCCGATGATGTCGGCACCGGCCGAGGCGAGCGCCTCGGCGATCGCCAGTCCGATGCCCTGCCTGGCGCCGGTCACGACCGCGAGCTTGCCCTCCAGGGTGAAGCTACGGGTCAGATAGGCGGCGGGACTGCTGACGGGGCTCGTCATGGTGGGCTCTCTCCTGGTGGTGCGGAAAGGGTCAGAGGGTGTACCCGAGGGCGGTCGAGATCTGGGCGGCGGTCTCGATGGCCAGCGGGGCCATCTCCTCGACCTGCTCCGGGCTGTGCTCCAGGGTCAGCGTCGAGATGCTCAGCCCGTACTTGATCCGGCGGGTGGAATCGAGAATGGGTGCTGCGACGCAGGTGACGCCGGGTACGTTCTCCTCCCGGTCGAGGGCGTAACCGAGCTGGTGGATCCGGGCCACCTCGGCGCGCAGCCCGGTCAGCGTCGTGATCGTGTTCGTGGTCCGGGCCGGCAGACCGACCCGGGCCACGAACCGCTCCAGTTCATGGTCGGTGTAACCGCTGAGCACCACCTTGCCGATGCCCGAGGTGTGCATCGGGATCGCCAGCCCGACCCGCGAGGGCATCCGGTAGGGCTTGTCGGAGTCGGCCCGGATCAGGTAGACGATCTCGTCACCGTTCGCCGCACCGACGTGGACCGTGCAGTGCACCCGGTCGACCAGCGCGTCCACGAAAGGTTGTGCGAGTGCGGAGATGTCGATCCGTTGCAGAGCCTGTCCGGCCAGCGAGAGGATCTTCGGCCCGGGCAGGTAGCTGCCGTCCGCGGCGACCGTGACGAACCTCCGTTCGATCAGCGTGGCCAGGATCCGGTGGGTCGTGGCCTTGGCCAGACCCGTCGCCTCGACGACCTCCGAGAACCGCCCCCGGGTCATGACTGCCTCCAGCACGAGCAGGGTCTTCTCGCTCGCGTTCGCGCCGCCGGTCAGCGGCTCGTGCGGGCTCAGCTGGGCAGTCTCTTCGGCCATGTCGGATCTACCTGTCTAGGCGGGCGCCTCAGCGCATGTCGGCGATGGCGAAACCATCCATGTCGTCGAACGACTGATTCTCTCCTGCCATCGCCCAGACGAAGCTGTAGCTGGCGGTGCCCACGCCGGAGTGCACGGACCAGCTCGGTGCAATCACCGCCTCCTCGTTGCCGACCACCAGGTGCCGGGTCTGCGTGGGTTCGCCGAGCAGATGTATCACCCGGGCATCAGCGGGCAGGTCGAAGTAGAGGTACGCCTCGGTCCGCCGGGCGTGGGTGTGCGCCGGCATCGTGTTCCACATGCTCCCGGTGTGCAGGGTGGTGACGCCCATCACCACCTGACAACTGCGGACTCCCTTCTCGTGGATGTACTGGTTGAGGGTTCGCCGGTTCGACTGCTCCGGGTCGCCGAGTTCGCGGACGGTCCCCTCGCCGGGCGCGACGAACGTCGTCGGGTAGCTGGTGTGTGCCGGGGCCGAGAACACGTAGAACCGGGCCGGGCCGGCCTCATCGGCGGACTCGAACACCACATCGACGGCGCCGCGACCGACATACAGGCACGCGCCGTGCTCGGCGTCGTACCTGGTGCCGTCCACGGTGATCGTTCCCGGACCACCGACGTTGACGATGCCGGCTTCGCGGTGCTCGAAGAAGTACGGGCTGACGATCTCGGGGAACGTGGGCAGCGCGACCGGCCCGGTCACCGGTTTCACACCGGCCATCACGACCCGGTCGTGATGCGTGTACAGGGCGCGGACGTCGTCGTCCACGAACAAGCCGGGCACCAGGTAACGGTCACGCATCTCGGTGGTGCTCATGCCCGGGATGTGCTCAGGGCTGGTGGCGAAGCGCTGTTCCATGGTTCTCCTTCAGGCGTAGCAGATTTCGTTTCCGGTCGAGGCGTCAGGCGGTCAGGGCATCAGGCCGAAGACCTCCGGCAACCAGAGCGAGAGGCTGGGGGTGAAGATGACGATGACGAGCGTGACGACGAGGACGCCGAAGAAGGGCAGCAACTGACGGACGACACCCTCGATGGGCATGTTCGCGATCCTCGCCCCGACGAAGAGCACCGTCCCGACCGGCGGAGTGATCGTGCCGATGCAGAGATTGAAGATGCTCATGATGCCGAAATGGATCGGGTCCACCCCGAAACTCGTGACGATCGGCAAGAAGATCGGGGTGAAGATCAGAAGCGCCGGGGTGGCATCCATGAAGCAGCCGACGGCCAGCAGGATGACCGAGATCAGCAGGAGCAGCACGACCGGGTTCTCGCTGAACCCGAACATCGCGTCTGACACGAGCTCGGGGATCTTCGAGAACGACAGGACGAAACCCATGATCGTCGAGACACCGATCAGGTACATGACCACTGCCGTGATGCGAGTGGCATCCAGCAGGATGCTCGGGATGTCATGGAGCTTGATGGTGCGGTAGAACGCCGACAGGATCGCGGCGTAGAACACCGCGATGCAGGCGGACTCGGTGGCGGTGAAGTACCCCAGGAGGATGCCGCCGATCACCACGACGACGAGCAGCAGGGACGGGGTGGCGACGAGCAGGATCCGGGCCCCCTCGGCGAGGCCGATCCGCTGGGTCTCCCTGAGTTCGGGGCGCTTGCGAACGTAGAGGTAGACGATGATCGAGCAGGCGATCGCCCACAGGAGCCCCGGCAGGTACCCGGCCATGAAGAGTGCCGCCACCGAGGTGCCCGAGACCAGCGAGTAAACGATCATCAGGTTGCTCGGTGGGACCAGCATCCCGGCCGGTGCGGAGGCCACATTGACGGCCGCGGAGAAATTGCGGTCGTAGCCCTCCCGGGCCTGCAACGGACTCATCGTCGTGCCGATCGCGGCGGCCGCCGCGATCGATGACCCACTGACCGCTCCGAACAGCGTGTTGGCGGCGACGTTGGTCTGGGCGAGCGAGCCCGGGACCCGGCCGACCAGCACCTTGCCGGCGTTGATCAGATGCATGGCGATGCCGCCATTGTTCATGATCACTCCGGCCAGCACGAAGAACGGGATGGCCAGCAGTGCAAATGAATTGATGCCACGGAACATCTGCTGCGCCGCGGTGAGGGCCCCGTTCTCGGCGCCGACCACGACGAACATGGCCAGCGTCGAGGCCAGGCCCACACCGATGCTGATCGGGGCCCCGATCAGCAGCAGGACAGCGATCCCGACGACCAGAACCAGACCGGCAAGAACTCCGGCATCCATGATTCCTCCTTCCCTTACGTGAGTGCGGTCCCTTACGTGAGTGCGGTCCCTTACGCGAGCGAGGTCTCGGCGTCCGGGTCGATCGCGACCTCGTTGCCGATGCCGATGTGGATCATGTGAAAGACGGTGTAAAACACGGTGATCACCCCGGAGATCGGCAGGGCCAGATACATCCAGCCCACATGCACCGGAAGGCCGGTCAGGGTCTGGTCCCAGGTCAGGTGCACCACCCGGTAGCCACCCCAGATCAGGGTCAGGACCGCGAAGGCCAGGATCGCGATCTGGACCACCACGGCGGTGACCCGCTGCACCTTCTCCGGTGCTCGCTGCACCGCGAGGTCGGCCGCCACGTGCCCGCGCTCGCCGAACACCAGGGCCCCGCCCAGCAGTCCGACCCAGATGAACAGGTACTTGGCCAGTTCCTCGGACCAGCCGCTGGGGGCGTTCAGCACCTGCCGGGCGAACACCTGCCAGCCGACGTCGAGCACCAGGGCCGCGAACAGCACCACGCAGATCCAGGTCAGGACGCGATCCAGCGCATTCTTCAGCATGGTCATGTCTCAGGCCCTTTCCGCTCTCACCGACCCGAAACGGCCGGTCACTGGGCGGCCGCCCGGACCTTGGCGTGGATGTCGCGGACCGTGGCGTTGGTGAGCTTTTTCTGGGTCAGCGGGGCGATCAGGGCGGTGAAAGCGGCCGTATCGACCTCGTTGAACTTCGCACCGGCCTTCTCCGCCAATGCTTTCGACTTCGGGATCTCCTGCTCCCAGAGTTTGCCCTCCTCCTCGACCGCCGTGGCGATCTCCTCCAGGAAGATCTTCCGGTCGGCCTCGGACATCGCGTCCAGAACCTTCGGATTGATCAGGAGGTAGTCCGGGAGCATCAGGTGCCGGGTGTAGCTGTAGTACTTCGCGACCTCGGCGTGCTTCACGTTGGCGTACGTGAGCTCATTGTTCTCAGCGCCGTCCAGCACTCCGGACTGGATCGCGGTGTAGACCTCACCCATCCCCATCGGGGCCGGGCTACCGCCCATCATTTTCATCATCTCGATGTTCGTATCCGACTCGATGACCCGGATCTTCAGGCCTTTCATATCGGCGGGCGTGGTGATCGGCCCCTTCGAGGAGTACATGTTCCGGACTCCGCCGTGGAAGGAACCCAGCACGTGCAGGCCCTGGTCATCGAGCGAGGAGTACAACCCGGAGACGATCGCCGGGTCGTTCGTCGTCGTGCGCTGGTGCTCCTGCGAGTCGAAGGTGAACGGCAGGTTGAACACGGTGAAGTCGGGGTTGAAGCTCTCCATCAGCGGACCGGCGACCATCGACATCTCGAGGGTGCCGGCCTTCACCAGTTCGATGGTGTCCTTCTGGGTGCCCAGCGTCTCGTTCGGGAACACCTCGATGTCGTACTTGCCGTTGGTGCGTTCCTTGAGACGGTCGCCCATGGCGTCCAGCGCGACGAACTGGGGATGGTTCGGCTGCTGGTTGAAGGCCAGTTTGAACGTCGTCTCGGCGGCGTCGCCGGAGTCCTTGGCCGCGGCGCCGGTGCGGGTGCCGTCACCGGCGCTGCACGCGGTCACGGCGAGTGCGGCGACTGTGAGGGCGACGGTGACGGAAACGGCTTTGTTTCGCATCATGCTGAAACTCCTTCTCGGGCTGCGCAAGCAGACGTCCAACGGGCGGTGCGGGCTGCTGGGGGCGGTTCAGGGACGGCGCCTGGGAACAGGGCTGGAAATCCGGAACGGCTGTTGCGGTGCCACATGCACGAATGTCAGACTCTTTATGGAACCGAGTTTCGTGAGACGGAACATAATTTGTCGACCGGGCTACGTCAACCCCCTGATATCCGACCAAACCACCCGGTCCGCCCACCCGCGGCCGCGCCCTCGCTAATGTCGCTCCGCCACGACGAAGGAATCAGATGACCAGTCTCGAAGGGCTCTTCCTGGCCGCCTACATCACCGCACCCGCCGACCCGGCGGGCGAGGACGCGTTCTTCGACGCTGTCGCCGAGCTCGGCCTCAGTGGCCTGGAATTCGCTCTGGCCCCGGCCGGCACGCGCACGCTGGAGCCGGCCTGGATCAGGCAGCACGTCCGGCCCGACTGGGACCTGGTGGTCTCGCTGGTGCCCTCGATGATGATCGCTCTGGGCCGAAACCCCCTTTACGGAATGGCTTCCAGCGACGAGACCCATCGCCGGGAAGCGCTCGCCGACGTCGCCCGGGCCCGCGACCTGGCCCGGGCCCTCGCCGACGAGTACGGCACCCGCCGGGTCGCCGCGATCGAGGTCCACAGCGCCCCCGGGCCCCGCGGCGGTTCCCGGTCCGCGTTCGAACGCTCCCTCACCGAGATCCTCGACTGGGATCTGGCCGGCGCCGAACTGCTGGTCGAGCACTGCGATGCCTACGTTCCGGATCAGACCCCGGCCAAAGGATTCTTCCGGCTGGCGGACGAGATCGCGACGGTGCAGTCTTTCGGCCTGCCCCCCGATGTGCTCGGAATGAGCCTCAACTGGGGCCGATCAGCCATCGAGGGGCATGGTCCCGATCTCGCCCTCGAGCACGTCGCCGCGGTCACCGAGGCAGGGCTGCTGCGGGCCTACATCTTCTCCGGCGCGACCGGCGAGGACACGGCCTGGGGACCGGCCTGGACCGACATGCACATCCCCTCCCGCGGGCCGGATCCCGCGCTCGCCGCGTCGGCGGCGTCCCTGCTCGGCCCGGACGAGATCGCCGACACCGTGAAGGCACTCGCCGACGTCCCGCGGATCGGGCTGAAGACAGCAGCCCGCCCCCGGGACGCCGACGTCGCCACCCACCTCGCCGTGGTCACTGCCACCCTGACCCAGATCGCCCGGGCCCGGGCGACCGAATAGTCAGCCCCATCTGCACCCGACGACCACCGTCGTCCTGCCGGATCACGGCGAGCGGACGCCGGATCGGGGAAGATCTGTGCGCTGTGCCCGCACGGATCTTCCCCGATGATCCCCGGCTCCTGACCCCCTACGAACGGTGTCCTGGAGACATCCGGGCGACAAAAGAAAATCGGCCTCTCCTCCAGCTTTTCGCTAAACGAGAGACCGAACTTTCATGGTCGGGCTGACAGGATTTGAACCTGCGACCCCCTGACCCCCAGCCACAGGCTGACCGGTCGGTGAGCATCTCTAGAGCGCTCACAGCGCCGGTGTCGGCCGAACCAGGCTGGGTACGGTCGGGGTGGTTGCTGTACTTCTCTGCTGTACCAGTCTCCGTTGTTGGGCTCCGCGCGATGCGAACGGATCACCCTTACAAGACCAACGCCCATGACAGCTCTAACATGCACGATGCGACCTGGGTAGCCTCCGGGGCAAGAATGAGGCTGGTCTCGGTTTGAGGGCGAGCTGCGTCTCGCCCATAGGTCCGACGACTATTTGGGCCCCAGCAGTCAGGCACAACGGTTCAAGTGCGGACCTGGGGCTGATCCGACTCCAGGCGAGCCCCCAATCAACCGTGCAAATGCTAAGCGACATCGTCGTACAGCTGAGATGATGCGGTCATGATCTTGGCGTTGGATACGACGGAGCTTACTCGTGATCCTTGGTTTTCCGGGGCTGCCTGGCGGATTCTGGCAAACGCTCGCGACACCTGGAAAATCAGAATCGTATTAACAGAAGTTGTCGTTCTTGAAGCGACTGGAAATTTCGAACGCCGCGTCTTAGATGCTTCTGAAGGTTTGAAAAAATGGACGAACAGATACCGCCCAATATTTGGCGGCAACTCTATTTATAAAGACGCCAGCGACCCCCTGGGGCAATTAGTTACCGATCATCAACAGAGGTTTAATTCCATCATTTCAGCATTAAATATCGAAGTCATTTCTCCCGCCATCCCGCATAGCGAATTGATTCAAAGGGCCGTGTCGCGACGACGTCCATGCAATGAAAACGGAGACGGATACCGCGACACGCTTAACTGGCTATCTCTTCTAGATCTAATAAATGCCACAGATCGCTCCGAAGAGATCGTGTGGGTATCTAACAATTTTAAAGATTTCGGTACTGCCGATGATCCTCAGATTCTGCATGAACATTTGACTGAGGACCTCCAAATCATTGAGGCCGCCGGGCGCGTCACTTGGTTCCACGACCTGAGCAAGGCCGTGCTATACCTGGCCGAAGAGAAATCTGAGCTTGCAGGTGCGGACCTAAAGCAGGTAGAGCGCTATTTGCGGCAGCAAGCACTAAGTGAGGCAATCCTGGCGTTGCTAAGTTCGGACTTTGGGCAGTTCGGGATAGACCCTGCCGATTGTGGCCTACCGATTCAAGTTTACGGCAACCCGCGCCTAACCTTCTTGCATGGTATTTCTAAGCTTGATTGGAAAGTCAAAGGGAGCGCCGGTCCGGATACCTCCCTAATCGAAGTGGATTTCGTCGCAGACGTTGACATCGAAGCAATGGTCTACTCAATATTTGCATTCGAACCTGAAGTTCAGTATGAATTTGTTGATGCAATTTCCGATTCTTCTGCCGTGATTCGCATACGCAAATCACTTCTTTTTGAAGCGCTATTAACTGCTACGGACCTTGGAAAGATCGAAGAAGTTGAAATTATCGAGATTCATGCCCTGCCGGGAGATCCTGGGGTAAGGACCTGGAAGGAGACCAGTGAAAAGTTCCGCCAAGTCCGTCAGGCCCATAGACTCGCGCATGGGTCGTCAAACATAAATTTTTCGGCCCCGATTCCTCCTGACTTTGCAAAAAACTTTCAATCGTCGCTCCTTTCTCAGAGTGCTCTTTCCAATTTAAAGGGAAGCATGATCGGCGCCGAGGCGCTTCGTGGACTTCAGAGTCAGATTTCCGCTCACGGCCTGGCCGACATTTCCGGATCGAGGTCTGCCATAGATGCCTTGACTCAAGCAACGCGCAACCTGCCCGATATGTCAGTTCTAAGAGATCCCAAGGTCCTCGAACAACTTAGACTCTTGGGCGAATCAGTGAGACTGCTAAGGCCCGATATAACGACTTTATCGGATAGTTCCGATACGGAGGAGCGCGGGCCGAATGACGCCACGGATGAGACTCCGTCCTGAAGTTAGTCTCCACCAAGGGGCGCCACTGAGTAACTGAACATAAACGCTCCGGTTGTACCCTTTCAGAGTAAGCAACCGGGTGAGCAAATCCGAAAATTACCTCATATGGCCGATAGACATCACTCTGCCAGCCATGCCAGCATTCTATGGTTGCTGCATTGAGACCGACAGGGGACGAGATGGGGGGCGGGCTAAGCCTCGTTCTGATTCTAGGAGTCCTGTTCGTTGTAGCTCTATTCGCTGGCTTCGCTCGCACCTACTTGTCGGAGGCACTTATGGGCGAATGCACAAGGGGAAGGGAGACGGCCATGGGGTCGATTGCTAGTTGGCTGGCCGTGTCACTGGCCGACATGGAGTTCGGCATCGCGGTGAACTGGTTCTCCTCCCTCTCGCTCTGAATGCAGCAACGTTTGTAGCTCCGGTCGCGTTTGTCATCGTTAATTCCAGTGACAAACGCGACCGGAGCACTTTCGTGACATGACTCGGCGGAGGGTGCTGAGTCACGGCACCTTGGATGCCCCCACGGCGCGAGGTCTTCCCCGTCACTCGGCGCGGTGGGGGCGGTCTACGGGCGGGGAGTCGGCTTGGTCCCCGTAGTGCCGACTCCCCGCCTGTCCCCTGGCGCTGCCTGCCCGGGACAGCGCCTCCCCTGTTTCCCGCAGGGCTGCCGGCATCCGGTGCCGGGGGCGGGTGGGGTGCGCCTTGCTGACGTGAGGCGCGGGGCTTTGTGACTCCACCGCCGGCCGATAGCTGCCCGGTCGAT
Organism: Kineosporia sp. NBRC 101731; assembly: GCF_030269305.1. Taxonomy (NCBI): domain Bacteria; kingdom Bacillati; phylum Actinomycetota; class Actinomycetes; order Kineosporiales; family Kineosporiaceae; genus Kineosporia; species Kineosporia sp. NBRC 101731. The sequence continues at coordinate 46,547 of NZ_BSTC01000013.1, read as the reverse complement.
CACTTTCTGGATCACCCTGGGCCTCCATCGGTCGGTTGGTGTTGTCAGGAAGCTTGTCCCGGATGTCTCCTGGGTGTCACGGTCCCGCTGGGGCACCCTCTGAGCGGGACGCGTCTACTGGGACGTTTCTGTTGGGGAAAACCATTCTGAAGATTAGACTTTGGGGATGACCGAATCGGGGATCGGCGCGGTACGGCGTTCGCTGGCACGGCAGTTGCGGGAAGCTCGCCTCAAGTCCGGGGTGACCTACCAACACATGAAAGACGTTCATCTGGCGTCCAAGTCGGCGTGGGCCCGCTACGAGAACGGTCAGGTTCGCCCGGGCGTGGCCATGGTTCGCTATGCGTGCGAGGTCTTCAAGGTCGCCCCCGAGAAGCGGGACCTTCTGATCTCACTGGCGGAACAGGCGGACGAGCCGACGTGGTGGGAGCAGAAGGGCAGGGGGCTGCCGACAACACCGGGGTTCGTCATGTATCTGGAGATGGAATCGTTCGCCTCGCAGATCCAGGTGTTTTCGCCGCTGGCCGTGCCGGGCCTGATCCAGTCCCCTGGCTATCAGCACGAACAGTTCGCAGTGACTCCCGGGTTGACCACGTCTACGGCGGCACGGTTGGCGGAGGTCCGCACGACGCGCCAGACCGAGACGATCGGGCGGGCGCGACTGTCGTTCGTGATCGGTGAAGAGGTGCTCGCGCGCCAGGTCGGGGGCGCTGAGGGGATGCGAGACCAGGTGGCGTTCATGCGGGGCCTGGACGAGCGGGACGACGTGGAAATTCGGGTGCTTCCCTTCGCCGTTGGTGCTCATCCGGGCGGGCGGGGTGAGTTCAATCTGCTGACGTTTCCGGACGGCTCTGAGGAGCCGCCGCTCGTCTACGTTGAGGGGTACCTCTCGGGCCAGTACAGCTCTGATCCTGAGGTGGTCGCGGACCTAGCTGACAGGTTCGCGGTGCTCCACAGCAGCGCAGTCCCCATGAAGGAGTTCCTGACATGAGCGATACGCCTTGGATCAAGGCGCAGGCCAGCACCGACACCGGAAGCTGCGTCGAGATGCGCCGGCACAACGGGCAGATCGAGGTACGTGACACCAAGGCCCACGGGGCCGGCCCGACCCTGACGTTCACCAAGGCTGAGTTCTCGGCTTGGCTGGACGGCGCGAGCAAGGGCGAGTTCAACCACCTGATCGGCTGATGCCGGCCGATCGCAGGTAAGGCAAAACGAACGGCTCCGGCTATAGGTAGTAGCCGGAGCCGTTCTGTGTGCAGAGGACGACGGTACGTCGGATTAGTGGCGCAGGGTTTCGGTAGCTTCCTGCGCAGTGAGGTTCCAGTTGTTGCGGGTCTCGCTCCACATGTCCAGCACCTCGGCCAGGGCCGCAACAGGCGCGCCCGGGTAGCCGGCCGATTCCAGTTCGGCGGCTGCCACGGTCAGGTCCGGAGACCAGCGCCACGCGATGGCCGCCATTTCGGCGACGTAGTCCGGTTCGCTGAGGTAGCTGCCGCTGCGTTGATGAGCCAGGGCGAGCAGTTCGTCTCTAACGCCGTGCTCGTCGCCCAGGGCGTGCGCCAGGGCCGTCAGTACCCGAGCCCCCTTTTGATAAATCGAGTAGGCGGACTTCAAGGCTGAGGCTTTCCCCAGCTCCGGCCCGAGGTCTTTCACGATCACGTCAGTTCCCTCGTAGAGGGACCGCAGTGCAGCCGTTGCCTGGCCTGGACCAGCCACATATAGCGCTGGTTTCTTACCCGTGCCGGGTACCGATCCGATGATGGCGCCATCCACGATCGTGGCACCGGGCAGGGACTTGCCGATGTGATCGAGCTGCTGACTGGTAACCGGGTTGGCTTCCACGAAAATCTTTCCGGTGACGTCGTACTGGCCGACGTCGGTGGCCACGGTTTCGGCGAACATCGGTGGGCAGATGCTCAGGATGATGTCGGAGCGCTCGACCAGGTCGCCGATGCTTAGCACGGCAGTGAGGTGACCGGCATCGGCGCGGGCCGTGGTCGCTTCACTGCGCCCCTGGGGACACCACAGCACGTCAGCGGCGTTCGTTCGGGCTTGGGCGGCGATCCCGCTCCCCATCCGCCCGGGATGCAAAATGCCGACGGTGGGCTGGTCCTTCAGCGTCACAGAGTCTCCTGACGTGCGGTGGTGGCTTCTACTTCGCGGCCTTCAGGACCTTGTCTACCAAGGCTGACGCCTGCGTCTGCAACGGCGAGCTGGATGCCGAGTTGTCGATCAGCTCGAACGGCCCGTGCGGGCGCATGTCCAGGTTGATGCTGTCCAGGTAGGCGGGCCAGTCAGCCAGCTTCGTAGTGTCCCGGGCGGCGCTGCGCTGTCGCATGTAGCGATGCATGGTGTCGGGCTCGCAGTAGACCCACACCAGCGTCGCTTCGCCACCCTTGGCTGTGATGGAGGCTGTGGTGCGGTCGACCCATGACTTGGCCTGGAACTCCCGGATGAACGGGGCGGCCACAATCGCGCTGTTGCCGCACTCGACGTTCTCCAAGTAGGTCGCCTCTGTCGCCTCGTACTCCCGGGGCCGGATGCGCTCGACGTACTCGGGCGACTCCCGATCGTGGGGTGAGTGCTCCAAGATCTCTAGCGCGGCCTCGACCACGGGCCGGGTGAGCGTGTCCTTGTCCAGCATCGGCCAGCCGGTGAGCCGGGCCAGGACGCGCGCGAGCTCGGACTTGCCCGAGCCGGGGAACCCGCCGATCAGGAGCACCTGAGGGGTGGCCGGCCGCCACGGGGTCGGGGTTGTCTCACCGGGGAAGTTGACCAGGCGACGGGACCGGGAGTGGTTCACAACCAGGCCTTCGGCCGCGAGGACCTTCATGGCCTCCGTGATCGTGAAGACGCTGACCTTCCACTCCTCGGCCATCTGGCGCGAGGACGGCAGCGGCTCGCCGTCCCGGAGCCGGCCGGACTGGATCTGGTTGCGAATGCTGCGGGCGATCTGCTGGTGCAGTGCCTCGCCTCGGGTCAGCGGGTGCCCGTCCGTCGTCATCCTTCGCGTCTCCTGTCTGCTGCCTGCGGCTCAACCATTCAGAGCCTAACAGTCTGATTGGTTGCATCGTCCCAGGTGAGAAGCAACCTTCCCGTCCAGATTTTCCTAACAGTTGACTCATTCCCCATTCAGTTGTTAGCTTCCTCCCATCGCACCACGGATCATCACGAGGGGATACGAGATGAGAGCGGTTGGGGAAGAGCCGACGCGGGCCGAACTTCGCGAGATCGAGGCCGAGATGCCTCTGATCGAGGCGGGACTGGCCGTGGTCGATGCGGAAATTGCTATTGCGCTGGCTGATTCGCACACGGATGACCTGGCCTGGCGCCGGTTGCGCCGGGCTGAGGCTCGGGTGACGCGCCGGATGCAGGACTTCTACGCCGTGAGCTTCGGGCCGCTGGACGGTGCGGCGTGAGTGCGCTGGGCGCCGAACGGCGTGCGCATGAGGCCGCGACCTTTACCCGTTCCCTGTCGGGACAGGTCGGGCGTCAGGTGGCCATCGGCTACCTGGTCCTTCTGATCGTGACGCCGGGCGCCACGGCCATCGTCCAGTGGGCCACCGAGGAGAAGGACGCGGGCTCTTCGGGTCCGGTCTCCCGGGTGGTCGATGTGCGTTGCTCCGGCGGGCACCTGGTCGCCGGAATCGACACCGGACGAGCGGACGGCGCCCTTCTGGCCAAAAGCCTGCCGGAGAGCTGCTGATGCCCCGGTGGCTGAGCCCGTGCCCCAACTGCGGAACGAGGGTTCACCTGCTGCTGAGCACTGATTTCTACTACTCCGCAACGTGTTACCAGACGCACTACCAGGCCAACGGATGGCCGCTCGAAGAACTGAGCGCCGGGGAGGCTCACCGATGAGCACCACACCGCACGACACCGACTCTCCAGGCGCGACTGCGGCGCCCCGACAGGGACGCGCCTGGCCCGTGCTGCTGCTGGCCATGCCCGCGTTCGTCGCCATCTGGTCGGGCTGGGTTGAACTCGGGCGCCTGACCGGGTTCGGGCCGGTCAACCCGTTGCCCGGGATCTGGGAGGAAGCCCGGATCAACACCGCGATCACCTTGCCGATCGGGGTCGAGACGTACGCGGCCTATGCCATGTGGGTCTGGCTCGGGATGGACGTTGGACGCCGGGCCCGGACGTTCGCCCGCTGGTCCGCCATCGGCTCACTCGCCCTCGGAGCTGGTGGCCAGGTGGCCTATCACCTGATGGCAGCGGCCGGGATGACCAAAGCACCCTGGCCGATCGTGGCCCTTGTCGCCTGCCTGCCGGTGATCGTGCTCGGGATGGGAGCCGCCCTGGCCCACCTCGTCCACGACGGACCCGACACCGAACGGGACGCCGCCGAACTGGAGCAGTACGAGCAGGACACGGCCGAGTACCTGGATCACCTCGACCGTGTGATTCAAGAGGGCGCCGCCCGGGCCGCCGACGATCGGCAGCGCCCGCTGCCCTGGCCGACGGAGGCGGAGGCCTGGACCGAAAGGGCCATCGCCGCGTCCCTGATCCGCGGACGTCAGGACGACCAGGCCGAAGAAAGCGACCCGGTTCGGCCGGCATCGGTTGACCAGGCAGAACGCGGCAACACCAGCACGGGCCGGAGTGGGAAGCGGACGGGGCGCAGCAACGCCGAGAAGGCCCGTTCCCTGCGGGAGAAGCATCCGGACTGGACCGTCGCCCGGATCGCTGAGCGCGTCGGGGTGACCGAGCGGACCACCCGCCGCTACCTCAACACCACCCCGGTCCCCGAGAAGGCCGAGCCGCAGGCCATCGAGCCCGGCTCCCTGGCCGCCTGATCTAACCCCCTGCACCACCGCACCGCGTCCACCCCGCACGACCTGAACGCGGCGGTCCGTCATGCCCAAAAGACGGAAGGGCCGCCACCGATCAACGGGACTCGCTGCACCATCTTGGAAGGGGAACCACGGATGAGTACCGCCCCCACATACGGCACCCCGCCGGACAAGACCCCGGACAACCACCCGGACACCAGTACGGACGAGCGGGAGACGAATGTCGTCGACCTGGCCGCCGCCCGCATCCGTTCACTCCCGGACAACCACCCGGACGCAGACCCGGACAGCAACCCGGACACCGAAGCGGTCATCGGTGAGGTCCACGAGGGCCATTTCGACGTGGCCCTCGACGACGAACCGCAGACCGGCGGGGCTGTCGTCGATGCCCTTCCGCTGCGGGCCGGCGTCGAGACCGCCGGTTCCCGGCTGCCGATCATCCCGCCGAACCTGAGCGGATGGGAGAACATCAAGGCCACCATTGAGGACGCGGTGCGTCTCACCGCTCACATCAGCGCGTTTCACACGGTCCGAGCCCCTTGGTACGCAGTCCAGGTGCTGTTCTGGGCCCTGGTCGGTGTCCCGGTGGTCATCGGTCACCAGTTGCGCTGGTGGTGGCTCGTCGAACAGTTCGGCCTGCGTCAGCAAGCCGCCGCCGACAACGATGCGCAGGTGTGGCTACGCCTGCACCGCGAGGTGAAGGCCACGCGCCGGTGGCGGGGCATCGTCCTGACCGGTGAGGCCCTGGCCCTGGCCATCGGTGCGCCCGCGCTGTGGTTCCTGGCCCCGACGTGGTTCCTGGTCGCAATCCTGGCCGGTGCCGCGCTGCTGCTGGCCCGTGTCGGGCGCCCGGCGGACCGTTCGATCGTGGCCAAGGCCGTGGTCACCGGACGGTTCCGGCGGATGAACCCGGACATCGTCCTGCGTGCCTACTACGCCGCTGGTCTCGGGAACCCGGACAAGGCCGACAAGGTCATTACGTTCGCGACCCCGATGTCCCGCGACATCACCGGGACCGGTTCGCAGGTGGCGATCGATCTGCCGTTCGGCACCGGGTTCACCCACGCCCGCAACGCCCGGGCTGCTATCGCCTCCGGCCTGGATGTGTCCGTGCACCAGGTGTTCCTGAGTCCGGACGACTCCTCGGAGCGCCGTCACGAGCTGTTCGTGACCGACCGGAACCCGCTAGCCATTCCGGCCGGCCGATCCCCGCTCCTGGACTGCCAACCGCGCGACATCTGGGCCCCGGCGCCGTTCGGCCTGGACGAGCGTGGCCGCAACGTCTGGCTGGACCTGATGTGGATCTCCATCCTGATCGGTGCTCAGCCCCGTAAAGGCAAGACGTTCGCCACCCGGGCCCTGGCGTTGTTCGCGGCCCTGGACCCGTACGTTCGGATCCTCCTGGCCGACGGCAAGAACTCGCCCGACTGGGACAAGTTCAGGCTCGTCGCGCACCGGGCCGTGTTCGGCACCGTGCCCAACGCCCGGGACAACGATCCCGTGCGGCACCTGGTCGAGATGCTGACGGAGGTCAAGAAGCACATCGAGGATGTGAACGAGTTCCTGGCCACCCTGCCGACGTCGGAGTGCCCCGAAGGCAAGATCACGCGGGAGCTTTCGCGGAAGTACCCGCGACTGCGGGTCTGGCTCCTGGTGATGGAAGAGTTCCAGGTCTACTACGAACTCGACGACCAGGAGACGAACAAGGAGATAGCCAAGCTCCTTTCGTACATCATGGCCGTCGGCCCCTCCGCCGGAGTCATCCTCCTGTCCAGTTCGCAGAAGCCCTCCGGGATCGGGGCCGGGGACGTCGGCCGGCTGTTCAACCGCTACCGCGACAACCACGCCGTGCGGTTCGCCCTCAAGTGCGGCAACCGCGTCGTCTCCGACGCCGTGCTCGGTGGCGACGCTTACCAGGAAGGATTCGACGCCTCCGCCCTGCCCTCGGCCCGCAACAAGTTCAAGGGCATTGGGATCCTGTACGGCGCAACAGATGAGACCCCCATCGTCAGGACGTACCTGGCCGACCACGGCGACGCCGAGAACATCCTCAAAGCCGCCCGCCGACACCGCGAACGAGCCGGAACCCTCTCCGGCCACGCCGCCGGAGAGGAAGCGCCCCGCGAGGTGCGCGACGTCCTGGCCGACGTCGCCGCCATCTACTCACCCGGTGAGCCCGGCCTGCACTGGCAGCACATCGCCGCCCGCCTCGCGACCACGTTCCCCGAGCACTACGCCGACATCAGCGCCGAGACCATCTCCGCCCAACTGCGGGCCCTGAAACTACCGTCCGTCAACGTCAAGGTCGCTGGAGAAACCCTCAAGGGTCTGCGCCACAAAGACCTGACCGCCGCCATCGCATCCCGCCACGCAACCGCCTGAACCACACCCCGACGCCCGATCAACCGCGGACTCAAGCCCCATCGTCCCGCCCGTGATCCGGCCCGGAAGGTAGCGGCAGCACCGCTACCCGGTAGCGGCAGCGCTACCCACCCCGCTACCACCTCAACCCTCACCTGACCTGCATCGGCGCTACCTGCGAGAAAGCAGGTAGCGGGTAGCGCCGGTGACCTCTCACGCCCAAAAACAGGCCTTGGAGGCCAGACGATGCTGTCCCACGCCGCTACCGCCACCCACCACACCGCCGCTCTCCTGCTGGCCCGGGCCCCGATGCCGGCCGAACTCCTGGCCACCGGCGAACAGACCGCTACCAGCCACATCGCCGAGTGGTTCGCCACCACCGCAGGACTCCTCACCCTCACCGCCCTGATCACTGCCGGTTACGCGTTCACGTGCTGGATCTGGCCGTTCAAGCCCTGCCGCTACTGCCACGGGACCGGCAAGCGCCGGGCCCCGTTCGACATCCGCGCCGTGCGAATCCACGGCCGCTGCAACGGCACCGGCCTGCGCCTGCGCTTCGGCCGCCGCGTCTACGAGTACCTGCGCACCGAACAACGCGGCACCCGCCGCTGACCCGAACTCTCCCCCATCGAAACGAGGAAAGCCGCTGTGAAGAATGCCAACTCCGTCCCGCAGAGCAACCCGGGAGCCGAACTCCTGGACCGCGTGCGGTCCGCTCTGACCCGCTACGTCATCCTTCCCAGCGACCCCGCCGCCGATGCCGTCGTGTTGTGGATCGCTGCCACCCACGGCTTGAAGTTCTGGACTCACGCCGCCCGTCTGGTCATCCGAGCCCCCGAGAAGCGTTGCGGTAAGTCCCGGCTCCTGGACATCGTCGAGGCCCTGTGCTGGAACGCTCTGCTGACCGTGAACGCCTCCCCGGCAGCGGTTTACCGCAGCATCGGCAGCGATGACCCCCCGACGCTCCTGATCGACGAAGCCGACACCATCTTCGGCCCGGCCGCCGCCGGAGCGAACGAAGACCTGCGAGGACTGCTGAACGCTGGTCACCAGCGCAACCGGCCGACGATCCGCTACGACGCGTCCAAGAGCAAGGTCGAGAAGATCCAAACCTTCACGATGGCGGCCCTGGCCGGGATCGGCGCCATGCCCGACACCATCGAAGACCGGGCCGCCGTGATCCGGATGCGCCGCCGCGCCGACGGCGAATCCGTGGCCCCCTACCGCGAGCGTCGTGACGGCCCGGCCCTGCGCAAGCTCGCCGCCGAACTGAACAAGTGGATCCGCTCCCACCCCGAGCTACAGCACGCCGAGCCCCCGATGCCTGTAGAGGACCGTGCCGCCGACACGTGGGAAGCCCTGGTCGCCGTCGCCGATCTCGCCGGGGGCACCTGGCCCGAGCGAGCCCGGGCCGCCTGCGTCGACCTCACCACCGAACGAGAGGCCAACGCCGACCAGCCCCTACAGGTGCGGCTTCTGGCCGACATCCGCACCGCATTCGAGGGTGACGACGCGTTGGCCACGGCAACGCTCCTGGCCCGGCTCAACCTCGACGAGGAAGCACCCTGGATCGACTACGGCCCCCGGGGCGAAAGCCTCACCGCGACCCAGCTCGCCAAGCTCCTTCGGGAGTACGACATCCGGGTCAAGAACATCCGGTTCGCCAACGGCCACCAGGCCAAGGGCTACAGCCAAGCCATGTTCACCGACGCTTGGGCCCGCTACTGCCCCCAGACGCCGACCGATGCCGAACCAGAGATCCAGGCCCAGGGACCCCTGTGGGAGCCGTCCCAGCCGTCCCAGCCGTCCCCGCCCTGGTCAGAGCAACCCCGAAGTCGTCCCACAGCCGTCCCCCATGCCGTCCCAGAGACGTCCCAGCCGTCCCACACTCCGACCGTCAGCAACGGGCCCGCCGGTCCGTTGGGACGGCCCGACCCCACCCCTGGGACGGCATCTGGGACGGCAAACGCCGATGCCGCACCGCCCGTGACCAGCAACGGGACGGCTGGGACGACTGGGACGGCATCTCAGGACATGCCCCCGGCCACCTGCATCCGATGCCGCGAACCCATGACCTACGACGACGGCACCCGCACCCACCCGAACTGCGCCTGAAACCTCACGGACGAGGAGCCACCCCGCATGAAGGCTCAGACCACCGTTATTGCCCCGAAGTGGCACACCGTCGCCGAAGTCGCCGCGATGCTCGGCTACGGCCTGACCAAAACCAAGATGCTCGTCATCACCGGCGAAATGCGATCGCTTAAAGACGGGCGATCACGCCGGATCCTCCCCGAGTGGGTAGACGAGTACATTGCCCGCCGCGTCGATGAAATGGAGCATGCCGCGTGACCAGGTCCCGAGCGAACGGCGAAGGTTCGATCTTTCCTTACCGGAACGGATACGGCGCCTACGTCTGGATCACGACGCCTTCCGGAAAGCGCCAGCGGAAATACGTTTACGGCAAGACGCGCGAGATCGTGCACGAAAAGTGGATCAAGCTGATGGGCGAAGCCAGCAAGGGTTCCGTCGCCCCGAAGGTGCCCAAGCTCGGCGACTACCTCAGCACGTGGCTTACCGAGGTGATCGCACCGGGCGCCGCGCCAGCGACGTACGCGATCTACGAATCGCACACGCGCCTGCACATCATCCCGCACCTGGGAGAGAAGCGACTCGACAAGCTCGGCGTTCGGGACGTGCAGATCTGGATCAACAATCTCCGAAAGACGTGCCTCTGCTGCGCCAATGAGCGTGACGCCAAGCGCCCTGTCCCCCGGTGCTGCGCGGCCAGCAAGTGTTGCAATGATTTCCTTTCCGATCGCAGCGTCGGCGGCGTCCGTGCCGTTCTCAGGTCGGCCCTTTCGCAAGCCATGCGTGAGGAACTGCTGAGCCGCAACGTGGCCATGTCAGTCACAGTCCCGACTCGTCGCAAGAGGAAGCGGAGTTCCTGGACAAGCGACGAGGCGCGCACTTTCCTCGAAAGTGCCCGAAGTGCCCAAGACCCAATGTACGCGGTCTACGTGCTTATTCTCACGATCGGGCTCCGGAAGGGCGAGGCTCTAGGACTGCTCTGGAATGACGTTGATCTCGCCGGAGGAACATTAGCCATCAACCACCAATTGCAGCGCGTACATGGTCAGCTGTATCACCGTAAGACGAAGACCGAGGAATCAGAAGACTCACTCCCGCTCGTTTCTCTCGGAACCGCCGCTCTTCGCTGGCAGCAGGCTGTCCAGGAAAGGGCCGAGAAGGCCGCTGGTGAAGCCTGGCAACCTGGAGACTGGGTGTTCACCACTCGGTACGGCACTCCGATCGAGCCTCGGAACTTCAGCCGCTATTTCGAGGCCCGCTGCGAGGCGGCCGGCGTCCGCCGGATCACAGTGCATGACGCTCGCCGCACATGTGCCACCCTGCTTGTCGATCTGGACGTGCACCCGCGAGTGATCATGAAGATTCTGCGACATACCCAAATCGCGATGACGATGGATATCTATGCCCAGGCTTCCTCCAAAGCCACCCGGGAAGCACTTCAGCAACTCGGCCAGGAGCTAAATTCGGAAGAGCGTCCAACCTCCGGCAACGAAACTTCTTCAGCCGAATGAGCACACTACCCATTCTCGCCATTTACCGATCCTGACGCTCGCCCTAGTACTACCCGGCCGGATGGACTTCGTTGGAATGAAGCCGCGGAGTCCGTCCCCGGGAGACTCGGAGCATCACTCAGGCTCAGCAGAACTGGGCTTTTGATCTTGCTTTATTTCATTTGCCAGAGACGAGCCCGCTTCACCAGAAAGACCGAGTGCGCGATTCCGATCAACAAGGCGGTCGCCAGGATGGGGATGGATATTCCCGATCGCTGCCCTTGAGGGATTGACATCAGCGCAAGGGGAAGAATAAAGAGAGTAATCATGAAGTACAGCAGCGGCAATGTCGGGAACACGATCACGTAATCACTTGGAGTTGAGAATAGGTTAGGTCTTGCATATTTCCGCAAGAGACTTTCACTAATCCGCACGTCTCGAAGCCTTCCGTCCACCTCTATCGATTCAGGAAACCCCGACGAAATGACCTGCACCTCAAATATATCTTTCGGATTCAGGAGAGCGGCCTGGACTTTTACAGTATCGCCATCAATATCGAGATCCACATTGACACTCGGAGGTCTCGCCTGCGTGACTGATGCCTGCGCAATGCTGGACGCGCCAACAAACTTAATGTGTAGCGGTGCCACGAAATGAGAATCATCTATAGCCCGATCACCAGTGTTCAGAATTCTAAGCGTCATAAGGCTAGGCGAAGACACCTCAACCGAGTCCACCATGACAGCCACAGACTGCGGCGTGTCCGGCTGGAGAATCTTCGCCCTACTGAAAACCGAATACTGAATATGCAACTTCTGCCTGTTCGCACGATAGGCCAGGAATGACATTATTACAGATATGGCCCCTAAAATACTGGTGATTGTGATGCTCGTGGCGTTCATAAGTGCCCCCGGAAAAATTCTTTCAGATAAGAAAATCTTAGACGGGGCACGTCCTAAGTGGGCTGCGATTACCTCCGTCGTTCGGATGACTGCGCTCTTCTTGCTCGCCGCCGTCCTGAAGAGCACCACGCTCCAAGACGGCGGCGGATCACTACGACCGCGGGACATGGGTGCGCACGCCGAGCTACTGCTGTACTTCGCTGCTGTACTGCCCAATCAGACCCGGCGATGGGACCGCAAGACCAGCAAAACCAAGAAGGCTCCGGCCAGCATTTCTGCTGGCCAGAGCCTTCTTTCGCGGCGAACCGCGTCTGTCGGGCTGACAGGATTTGAACCTGCGACCCCCTGACCCCCAGTCAGGTGCGCTACCAAGCTGCGCTACAGCCCGAACTCGCCCGGAGCGGGTAACCCGCCCTGAACGCGTAGCTAGCTTAGCGCATCCGCGACCCGCGTTTTGCACGGGTCGCGGATGCCAAGCGTGACCCTTATCGGGCCAGGGCGATGTTGACGAGCTTGGGGGCCCGCACGATGACCTTCACGATCTTCGCGTCGCCCACGGCCTTCTGCACGGCGTCGGAGTCCAGGCTCAGGGCCTTCAGGTCATCTTCGGTGATCGCGGCCGGCACCTGCAGGCGGGCCCGCACCTTGCCGTTGACCTGGACCACACAGGTGACCTCCTCGTCCACAATCAGGGACTTGTCGACCACCGGCCACGTGGTGGTGGCGACGGAGGGCTCGTGGCCGAGCTTCACCCAGGAGTCGTCGGCCGTGAACGGCGCGAAGCAGGACAGGGCCACGACCAGAGCCTCCACGCCCTCCCGCACGGCCGGGTCGGCCGCACCGGGACCGCTGTCGATCGCCTGCTGCAGCAGCGTCGTCAGCTCCATCAGACGGGCGATGACGACGTTCTGGCGGCCCGCCTCCATCTTCGAGGTGATCTCGTCCAGCAGACGGTGCACACCCCGGCGCACCGCCGTGTCACCGGTGGAGACCGCCGCACCGAGCGAGGAGACGGGCACGGCCGAGGCCAGGCGCCGCACCCGGTTCAGCCACTTCACCGCACCGGAGGGAGAGACCGCGGCCCAGTCGATGTCGTCTTCCGGCGGACCGGCGAAGATCATCGTGACGCGCACGGCGTCGGGGCCGTACTGGCTGATCTGCTCCTGCAGGTTGACCAGGTTGCCCAGACTCTTGCTCATCGCCTTGCCGTCCATGATGACCTGACCCTGGTTGGTCAGGCGCTTGAACGGCTCGACGAAGTGCAGCAGCCCGGCATCGTGCAGGGCCTTGGTCATGAAGCGCGCGTACAGCAGGTGCAGGTTCGCGTGCTCCTTGCCGCCGATGTAGTGGTCGACGGGCAGCCAGCGCTTCACACCCTCGGGGTCGAACGGCCCCTCGGTGTAGTCCGGGTTGGGGAAACGCAGGTAGTACCAGGACGAGTCGACGAACGTGTCCATCGTGTCGGTGTCGCGCTGCGCGGGCTTGCCGCACGTGGGGCAGTCGACCTTGAGCCACTCGGTGGCCGTGCCCAGCGGTGACTGGTTGGCGTCGGGCTTCAGCGAGAAGCCGCTCTCCGGCAGGCGAACCGGCAGCTGGTCTTCGGGAACACCGACCTCACCGCAGTCTTCGCAGTGGATGATCGGGATCGGCGTGCCCCAGAAGCGCTGCCGCGACAGCAGCCAGTCGCGCAGGCGGTAGGTGATAGCGCCCTCGCCGACCCCGGACCTCTCCAGGTGGGCGATGATCGCGGGCAGGGCCTCGGCCGACGGGAGCCCGTCGAACTCGCCCGACCCCACCATTGTGCCGCGGGCGGCCGTGGCCACACCGGTGACCGCCGGGTCGTCCTCACCGGTCTCGACCACCTTGCGGACCGGCAGGTTCATCGCCTTGGCGAAGTCCAGGTCGCGCTGGTCGTGGGCCGGCACGGCCATCAGCGCGCCGGTGCCGTAGTCGGCCAGCACGTAGTCGGACGCGTAGACCGGGATCTGCTCGCCGTTGACCGGGTTGATCGCGTAGGAGCCCAGGAAGACGCCGGTCTTCGCGCGGTCGGAGGCCATCCGCTCGATCTCGGAGGTACCGCCCAGCGCGGCGATGTACGTCTCCAGCGCCTCGCGGTGCTCGTCGGTGACCAGGTCACGGGCCAGCGGCGCGTCGGCGGCGACCACGAAGAAGGTCGCGCCGTACAGGGTGTCGGGACGCGTGGTGAACACCCGCACCGGCTCGTCACGGCCGACGATCCTGAAGTCGACGTGGGCACCGGACGAACGCCCGATCCAGTTGCGCTGCATGGCCAGGATGTCTTCGGGCCACTGGCCCTTGAGCTGGTCCATGTCATCGAGCAGACGCTGCGCGTAGTCGGTGATGCGGAAGAACCACTGGGTCAGGTTGCGGCGCTCGACGACGGTGCCGCAGCGCTCGCACTTGCCCTGGATGACCTGCTCGTTCGCCAGCACCGTGTGGTCTTTCGGGCACCAGTTGACCGGCGAGGCCTTGCGGTAGGCCAGGCCCATGTCGAACAGCTTCAGGAAGATCCACTGGTTCCAGCGGTAGTACTCCGGGTCGGAGGTGTGCAGCCGCGTACGCCAGTCGAACGAGACACCCAGGCGCTTGAAACTCGCGGCCTGCACGGCGATGTTGTCGTACGTCCACTGCCGGGGGTGCAGGTCGCGCTTGATCGCCGCGTTCTCGGCGGGCAGCCCGAAGGAGTCCCAGCCGATCGGGTTCAGCGTGTTGTAGCCCCGCAGCCGGTCGAACCGGGCGATGACGTCGCTGATCGAGTACACCTCGGCGTGGCCCATGTGCAGGTCGCCGGAGGGGTACGGGTACATGCTGACGATGTACGAGCGCTTCTCGTCGGCAGGTTCGTCGCGACCGGGCTCCGGCGCCGTGAGGCCGTGCGCCTCGAACGTGTGCCGCTCGTCCCACACCTTGACCCACTGGTCCAGGTCGATCTCGTCGACGGTGTCCCGCCGGTCCTCATGCTCGCTCATGTCGTCCAACATCTGCTTGTAAGGAAAGTTCTGTGGTCACGCAACCAGTCAAGACTAGTGGACCGCCCGCCCCTCCCCAGCTCCCAGCCATCTGTCAGTGATCACGGAGACCCGTCACAGAGACTCCACAACAGGCACATAGATGCCGTTGCTTGGGTGAAGACATACCGACCGCCTCCCAGCACAGGAGCCCAGCCGTGAGCACCGAGCAGCAGATTCCCGACCCCGTCACCGACAACGCCGCCTACGTGAGAGCTGTCCATGACAAGGGCCTGGGCTTCGACCTGCGCACCATGTCGCGGCGCAAGATGCTCGGTGGCATCAGCTCGGTGTTCCTGCTCGCCGCCTGCGGCAGCACCAGCGACTCGACGAGCTCGGGCAGCTCGACCACCAGCAGCGGCATCACCGAGATCGAGACCGAGACCAACGGCCCCTACCCCGCCGACGGCACCAACGGCGTCGACGTGCGCACCGAGTCGGGCATCGTGCGCAGCGACATCACCTCGTCGTTCGGTGACTCGACCACGACGGCGGAGGGTGTGCCGCTGACCATCGAGTTCACGATCACCGATCTTTCCGGCGCACCGATCTCCGGTGCGGCCGTGTATGTCTGGCACTGCGACCGGGACGGCAACTACTCGCTCTACACCGAGGGCATCACGCAGGAGAACTATTTGCGGGGCATCCAGGCGACCGATGCGAACGGCCTGGCCTCGTTCACGAGCATCTACCCCGCCTGCTACTCGGGTCGCTGGCCGCACATCCACTTCGAGGTGTACTCCTCGGTCGAGGACGCGACCAGCGGTGAGGGCACGATCCGCAAGACCTCACAGATGGCGATGCCCGAAGACATCAACGACCTGGTCTACGCGACCGACGGCTACAGCAAGAGCGTCAGCAACCTGAGCCAGGTCACCATCGCCGACGACAACGTCTTCGGCGACGACGACGCGGCGACCGAGATGGCCACGGCGACGGGCAGTGTGAGCAAGGGCTACGTGGCCAAGCTGACCGCGGCGATCGACATCACGGGTAAGGACGACGCGGCTGCGGCACCGGTGGGCGGCGAGGGTCAGGGCGGCACTCCCCCGGGCGGTCCCGAGGGCGGCGCCGGTGGCACCCCGCCGAGCGGCGCTCCCCAGCCGACGGCAACGGCGAGCGCGAGCTAACCGCCCACCCTTCCGTGATCATGCAAAACCTCCCCGAAGTTCTAGAACTCTGCGCTCGAAAGTTCTAGAACTTCGGGGAGGTTTTGCATGATCACGAAGAGGTTTGGGCGACCACGAAATGGAGGACGCCCTGGAGACTCGAGTCTCCAGGGCGTCCTCAATTTTCGGTTTACTTCTTCTTGGAACGCTTTTCGCGCGGCCGCACGGACACCTCGATCGGGGTGCCCTCGAACCCGAAGGCCTCACGCAGCCGGCGCTCGATGAACCGGCGGTAACCGGCCTCGAAGTAGCCGGAGGTGAAGAGCACGAACCGCGGCGGGCGGGTCGAGACCTGCGAGCCGTAGAGGATGCGCGGCTGCTTGCCACCGCGCACCGGGTGCGGGTGGGACTGCATGATCTCGGCGAGCAGGGAGTTCAGCTTGCCGGTGGGCACGCGGGTGTCCCACGACTCCAGGGCCGTGTCGAGGGCCGGGGTCAGCCGGTTCACGTGCCACTTGGTGGAGGCGGACACGTTGATGCGGGGAGCCCACTGGATCTGCACGAGGTCGGTCTCGAACTCGCGCTCGAGGAACTTGCGACGCTCCTCGTCCATCAGGTCCCACTTGTTGTAGGCGACAACAAGGGCCCGGCCGGAGTCGACGATCATCGAGATGATGCGCTGGTCCTGCTCGGACAACGGCTCGGAGGAGTCGAGGAGCACCACGGCGACCTCGGCCTTCTCGAGCGCGGCCTGCGTGCGCAGCGAGGCGTAGAAGTCGGCGCCCCGGGTCAGGTGCACGCGACGGCGAATACCCGCGGTGTCGACGAAACGCCACTGCCGGCCGTTGAGGTCGATGATCTCGTCGACCGGGTCACGGGTGGTACCGGCGACCGAGTCGACGACCACGCGGTCTTCGCCGGCGAGCGCGTTGAGCAGGCTGGACTTGCCCACGTTCGGACGGCCCAGCAGAGCCACGCGACGCAGCCCACCGACCTGCTCGGGACCGACCGCCGAGACCTCGGGCAGCGCGGCGAGGACGGCATCGAGAAGGTCACCACTGCCTCGACCGTGCAGTGCGGAGACCGGGTACGGCTCCCCCAGCCCCAGGGACCACAGCGACGAGGCCTCGAGCTCACCCCGCGTGTCGTCGACCTTGTTGGCCGCCAGGATGACGGGCTTCTTGGTCTTGCGCAGCAGGCGCACCACGGCCTCGTCGGTCGCGGTGGCGCCGACCTGGGCGTCGACCACGAACATCACGGCGTCGGCGAGCTCGATCGCGATCTCGGCCTGCTCGGCCACCCGGCCGGCCAGCCCCTTGGCGTCGCGCTCCCAGCCGCCGGTGTCGACGACCACGAAACGTCGCCCGGCCCACTCGGTCTCGTAGCGAACCCGGTCACGGGTAACACCCGGAACGTCTTCGACCACGGCCTCGCGACGACCGAGCACGCGGTTGACCAGCGTGGACTTACCCACGTTGGGACGCCCGACGATGGCGAGAACCGGCAGCGGGCCCGCATTCTCCTCACCGAGGGCGCCGTCGGCGCCGGCCTCGAGCAGACGCAGGTCGGACTCGGACAGGTCGTACTCGGACAGCCCGGCCCGCAGAGCGTTGTCCAGGCCGGGAGCCTCGGGTTCTTCAGCCCCGTAACCGGCGGCCACGTCGATGACGACGGGTTCGGCTTCTTCGTTGGTGGAGCGGTCTTGCTTGGACATCAGGAAACGGCACCAGCCCTGGCGTGTTCGTCGAGGTCGGTGACCGAACCGGTGACGATGCGGGTGATGGCGGCCAGCACGGCATCGACGGTCTGCTCGAAATCGAGCGCCGAGGAGTCCAGGTGCAGCACGCCGTCCGCGGCGACCTCGAAATTGGAAACGGTGGAGTCGTCGGAGTCGCGACGCACGATCTGGTCGCGCGTCGCCTCGACGGACGCGGCGTCGGCGCTGCCGTGCAGCTCCTTGGCCCGCCGCGCGAGTCGCGCCTCCTCGCTCGCGGTGAGCAGGAGACGCACGTCGGCATCGGGGGCGACGACGGTGGTGATGTCACGGCCTTCGGCGACGCACCCCTGGTGCGTGCCGTTGCGGCCGACGGTGATCAGGTCGCGCTGGCGCTTCAGCATCTCGGCGCGCACGTCGAGATTGGTCGCGACCTTCGAGACGATCGAGGAGATCCGGGTCTCGCGGATCGCGGCGGAGACGTCGTGACCGGCCACCCAGACACCGGGAGCAGTCGGGTCGGTGGCCATGGTCAGGTCGAGGTTGCGCACGTGCTCGGCGACCGCGGCCGCGTCGGCCAGATCGATCCCGGCCTCCACCACCGACCAGGTCGCCGCGCGGTACATCGCACCGGTGTCGAGGTATTCCAGCCCGAGCCGGCGCGCCACCTCACGGGAGACGCTGGACTTGCCCGACCCGGAAGGGCCGTCGACGGCAATCACCAGGGGGCGCGCTTGCGTGGGGACGGACTGCGCGGACACGGTGATACCTCCGGTGATCGGCTGGGGTTTCGGCGTCGGACTGACCCTCGTGGTCAACGCCGCACAGGTTCGTGACCTTCCTAGGTTAGTCGAGTCCCAGGCCACATCCGACATCGTGCGATCGAAGCCACCCTTACGGAGTGGCCGGTTGTCCGGATTTGCCGGGACCGGGCTACGCGACGACGTGCCAGCCGCGCTCGGTGAGGGCCCTCTCGAGCTCCTCCCGTGCGGCCGGCAGCACGGAGACACCACCCAGACCCACCCGGGCTCCGGGTGAGTGCTCGAGGCTGAACTCCTCGACATTGATCCCGGCCTCGCCGATGTCCTCGAACAGCCTGGCCAGCTGCCCGGGCTTGTCCGGCAGCAACGCGGTGACCACGGCGTAGCGGGTCTGCGGCTGACCGTGCTTGCCCGGGATGCGCTCGCGACCCTCTCGCCCGTGGTGCACGATCTGCGCGACGGCGGCGCGCGCGCCGACCGCCTCCCCCGCGCCGAGGGCGTCGAGGGCGGTGATCACGCTGTCGAGGTCGGTGCGCAGTTCTTTGAGGACGCCCGCCACCTGCGGTGCGTTGGCGGACAGGATCTGGGCCCACAGCATCGGGTCGCTGTCGGCGATGCGGGTGACGTCACGCAGCCCCTGCCCGGCCAGCCCGACGGCCGGGTCGCTGGCCTTGACCAGGCGGGAGGCGACCAGGCTGGCCGCCAGCTGGGGCACGTGCGAGATCAGCGCCACGGCCTCGTCGTGCTCGGCGGCGGGCATGAAGACGGGGGTGGCACCGAGAGCGACGGCCAGCATGCGCACGGCCTCGGTGCGCTCGTACACCTGGTCGGTGGACGACGGGCACACCACCCAGGGCCGCCCCAGGAACAGGTCGGCGCGGGCGGCGGTCGGCCCGGAACGTTCCCGGCCGGCCATCGGATGCCCGCCGACATAGCGTTCGATCCCGTCGGCACCGGCCAGCTCGGCCGCGATGCCGCCCTTGACGCTGGCCACATCGGTGACCGTGGCGTTCGGGTGCGCGGCCAGTTCGGCCCGCACCACCCCGGCCGTGACGTCGGGCGGGGCACCGACGACGACGAGTGACACCGGTTCGTCACCGGGATCGGGCTCGCCGGCGCCCATGTCGCGGGCCAGGGCGAGTGCGGTCGGGGACGGGTCGTGGAGCAGGACCCGTACGCCCAGTCCGCGCAGCCCCAGGCCGATGCTCGCGCCGAGCAGGCCGGTGCCGACGATGCGGACGGTTCCGAGGGTCTGCGCCGCCGCTGGATCGACGCTCATGGTGATCCCGGCTCAGCTTCCCGGGATCGGGGGTACGTCTACCCGCAGCTGGTCGGTACCGCGCAGGTACCGATTGCGCACCTGGTCACGGTCCAGCTCGGTCTCGACGTGCGCGACCAGGCGGACCAGCATCGGCATGGCGCCTTCGACATGCATTTCCTGGACACAGATCAGAGCCGGGTCGTTCAGCCCGAGCTGACGCGCGGCCAGAGCCGGCGCCACGCTCGACACGTCCTGGGTGGCGGTGAAGATGATGCTGATGATGGAGTCCTGGTCGAGCTTGTTGGCCTCCATCACCTCGGACACCAGTTCGCGGGTGCGCTCGAGAACGTGTTCGCGCTCGTCGACGTCCACCGCGGTCGCCCCCCGGATGGCCCGGACAGCCACATTTCCTCCTAGAGATCTGCTGCCTGAAAGTAGTTGCGGGACAAGAGGATTAGCTACAGCCCAACTGCTTCGAACAGCTTGCTGAGCTCCTCGCCGTGGATCGCACGGGTACGTCCCGAACGCAGGCCCCCCATCTTCACCGGACCGATCTGGATCCGGCAGAGCTGGAGAACGGGGTACCCCACCTCGGCGAGCATGCGCCGGACGATGTGGTTGCGCCCCTCGTGCAGGGTGATCTCGAGTAGCGCCTTACCGGGCCGGGAGTCGACCATGCGGAAGGAGTCGGCCTTGACCGGACCGTCTTCCAGCTCGATCCCGGCGCGGAGCTTCTTGCCGATGTCCTGCTTCACCGGCCCGGCCACCTCGGCCAGGTACGTCTTCGGCACCTCGTGGCTGGGGTGCGTCAGGCGGTGGGTGAGGTCACCGTCGTTCGTGAGGATCAGCAGACCCTCGGTCGCCGTGTCCAGGCGGCCGACGTGGAACAGCCGCTCGTCCAGGGCGTTGGGGCGCTGCGACAGGATGTCGCCGACGCAGGGCCGGCCCTCCGGGTCGGACATCGTGGTGACGACGCCCGGGGGCTTGTTCAGCGCCAGGTAGATGAGCGAGGTGTCGAGCTGCAGGCGCACGCCGTCGACGTGCACGATCGCC
This sequence comes from Kineosporia sp. NBRC 101731, assembly GCF_030269305.1. NCBI lineage: Bacteria > Bacillati > Actinomycetota > Actinomycetes > Kineosporiales > Kineosporiaceae > Kineosporia > Kineosporia sp. NBRC 101731. The sequence goes on along the minus strand of NZ_BSTC01000013.1, from coordinate 25,977 downwards.
GTCTTCGGGTCGATGCGCACACCGAGCTCGCGCACGGTGGTGCCGTCGACCTGCACGCGGCCGGCCTCGATCAGGTCTTCGGACGCACGACGCGAGGCGACACCGGCCTGGGCCAGCACCTTCTGCAGGCGGATGCCGTCGGGGTCGTGAACGTCGACCTCGGGCTCTTTCGGCGAGCCCGGCATGGTGCGGGAACCGGCCGGGGCACCCGTGCGGTCGCGGCCACCGCGAGCGGTGGTGCGGGCACCGGGCACCTTGGGTTGCTGACCGCGGTGTGCGGTCTTGCGGGGCTTGGAATTCTTGGGGGGGGTCATGAAACACCTGCCGGGAAGTCGTCGAGGGCATCCACCTCGGGCAGGAACGGCGCCAGGGCAGGCAGCGCGTCCAGCGAGGTCAGGCCCAATTTGTGCAAGAAGGTCTGGGTGGTCTGATAAAGCGTCGCGCCGGTCTCGGGATCGTTACCCGAATCCTCGACCAGCCCGCGGGTGACCAGGGTGCGCATCACAGCGTCCACGTTCACCCCACGGATGGCGGACACCCGCGCACGGCTCACCGGCTGGCGGTAGGCCACGATCGCGAGGGTCTCCAGAGCAGCCTGGCTGAGCTTGGAGGTCTGGCCGTCGAGAACGAAGCGCTCCAGCACCGGCGAGAATTCCGCCCGGCTGTAGACGCGCCATCCGCCGGCCACCCGGCGCAGCTCGAAGCCCCGGGCATCGTTGTCGTACTCCGCCACGAGACCGGCCAGCAGCTCGGTGACCTGCTCGACCGTGACCCCCATGGCGGCCGCCAGCTGCACCTCTTCGACCGGATGCTCGACCACCATGAGCACCGCCTCGAGGGCCGCGCGGGCACCACCGGGCAGATCGTCCAGGTCAGGAAGATCGCTCACCTCGCCCGGTGACTTGCTCTTGTCGCGTTGGTCGCTCGTGACAGGGGCCGTCTCCGGGGCATCGTTCACCCCGGTGGCGTCGCCGGCCTGTTCCTCGTCACTCACTCGTCCATCATGCCCTGTCCACGCACCCGTCCCCGACCATTTCGTCTGCCTGACGTCTACCTTCCATCTGCTTCCAGCTGCCTGTCATCGGCACGGACGTCTGCTCAGCCCTCGACCGGCTCCTGCGTCTTCACCTCGAGGCCCTCGAACTCGTCGACCTCGATCTGCGTCAGTTCGGCGCCGGTCCACCGCACGGTGAGTTCGCCCAGCGGGGAGACCTGGTCGAAGGCCACCGCGGCCTCGCGGAACAGTTCCAGCAGGGCGAGGAAGCGGGCGATCACGACGAGCTTGCCCTCGGCGTCGGAGACCAGGGAGCGGAAGCTCGCGGTCTGCACCCGGCGCAGGCGCTCGACGATCAGGGCGGCCTGCTCGCGCACGCTGACGGCCGGGTTGTGCAGGTGGTCGAGCGTGACCTTGGGCGGTTCCTTCGGAGTGAGGGCCTTGGCGGCGATCTCGGCGAACTGCAGCGGGGTCAGCCCCAGCACCAGTTCGGGCAGGACCTTCTTGATGTGGTCCTCGATCGGTACGTCACGCGGCGCCCGTCGGGTCTCGGCGGAGATGTGCGCGGCGAGGGTCGAGGCGACGTCCTTGAACGCGCGGTACTGCAGCAGCCGGGCGAACAGCAGGTCGCGGGCCTCCAGCAGGGCCAGGTCGTCGTCGTCCTCGACCTCTGCGGCCGGCAGCAGGCGGGCCGCCTTCAGGTCGAGCAGCGTGGCCGCGACCAGCAGGAACTCGCTCACCTCGCCGAGGTCCCAGTTCGCGCCGAGCGCCTTCACGTAGACCAGGAAGTCGTCGGTGACCTGCGCGATCGCGATCTCGGTGACGTCCAGCTTGTGCTTGGAGATCAGGCCGAGCAGCAGGTCGAAGGGGCCGTCGAAGTTGTCGAGATGCACCGAGAAGCCGGCCGAGCGGCCGGGGAGAACACCGCCGGGGGTGACTTCCTCCGTGCTGATGGAGGACGTCGTGGTCGCCGCGGCCTGCGGGTCACCAGTGACGTCAGTGGGCTCGATGGGCTCGATGGGCTCGCGGGTCTCGTTCGCCGTGCCCGGGTCGGCGCTGACAGCTTCGCCGTGACCCTCGTCCTTGATCGGGCTGTCTCGCAGATCAATCGTCGGCGAGCCGTCGGCGCTGGTCAGATCGATGATGGGCGCGTCCTGCGCCGTGGGGTTCTGCGGGCGGGGTCGTTCGGACGGGCCCGAAGGGTCAGGCAGCGTCGCCACGGGCGATCAGTTCACGCGCCAGCAGGCGGTAGGCGTAGGCACCGGCGTGCGACGAGGCGTAGGTGGTGATCGGCTCGGCGGCGACCGAGGCGTCGGGGAACTTCACGGTGCGGCCGATGACGGTGTGGAAGACCCGGTCGCCGAAGGCCTCGACCACGCGGGACACCACCTCCCGGCTGTGCAGGGTGCGCGGGTCGTACATGGTGGCCAGGATGCCGTCGACCTCGAGGCCGGGATTGAGCCGGTCTTTCACCTTCTCGATGGTCTCGACCAGCAGGGCGACACCGCGCAGGGCGAAGAACTCGCACTCCAGCGGGATCACCACACCGTGCGAGGCGGTGAGGGCATTGATGGTGAGCAGGCCCAGCGACGGCTGGCAGTCGATGAGCACCACGTCGTAGTCGTCGAGCACCGGACGCAGCGCGCGGCTCAGCACGGTCTCCCGCGCCACCTCGCTGACCAGCTGCACCTCGGCGGCGGAGAGGTCGATGTTGGCCGGCAGCAGGTCGAGATCCTCGATCTCGGTCTGCCGGATGGCCTCTTTCACCACCGTGGTGCGGTCCATCAGCACGTTGTAGATCGTGCGGTCGAGCTCGTGCGGGTTGATGCCCAGCCCCACGGAGAGGGCACCCTGCGGATCGAAGTCGACGAGCAGTACCCGGCGGCCGTACTCGGCGAGCGCCGCCCCGAGGTTGATGGTCGACGTGGTCTTGCCGACGCCGCCCTTCTGGTTGCACATCGCGATGATGCGAGCGGGGCCGTGCGAGGCCAGCGGTGACGGCTCCGGGAACGACGGCATCGGGCGGCCGGTCGGTCCGTCGCCGCCGGAACTCACCAGTAGCAGGCCGTCGCCGCCTCCCCGTTCGACGGCTATGTTCGACAAAGCCGCAGCAGTCGTGTTGTTCGTCACGTCGTCTCCTCGGTAGCGCTTGTCGACGGTTGGGCCGACATCGGGACATGACACCGGGCGAATCGTCGATGTCTATCCTCGCGCGTCGCCGGACTAGACCTGGCGAGGCTAGTCGGCGCGTCGTCTGGTACTCAAGCCAAGTTCCGCGCTATGAGCGTCGGTCAGGCGTGAAGCGCCCTGGGGTGCGCGGCTACATATACCTCACGGAGCGTGTCTGCGGTAACACGGGTATAGAGCTGCGTGGTCGTGACGGAGGCGTGTCCGAGCAACTCCTGCACCACGCGTACATCTGCGCCTCCCTCGAGCAGGTGCGTGGCGAAGGAGTGCCGCAATGTGTGCGGAGACACTTTGCCGGAGAGCTCCGCGCGGTCCGCGGCCCCGGCCAGCACGGCCCAGGCGCTCTGCCGGGACAGCGGCCCGCCACGGGCGTTCAGGAAGACCGCCGGTGATCCCTTGCCCCGCTGCGCGAGCGCCGGACGACCGCGCACCAGATAGGCCTCGACGGCCGTGACGGCGTAACTGCCGATGGGCACGATGCGTTCCTTGTCGCCCTTGCCACGCAGCCGGACCAGGCCGGACTGCAGGTCGAGGTCGTCGATGGCACAGCCCACGGCCTCGCTGATGCGGGCGCCGCAGCCGTAGAGCAGTTCCAGGAGTGCCCGATCGCGCAGCCCGGTCGGGGTCTCCGGTGGGCCGGCCGCGGACAGCACCCGCTCGACCGCGTCAAGGCTGATCGCCTTGGGCAGACGCTTGGGCGCCGACGGGGGCTGCACCTGCCCGGCCGGGTCGGTGGGCGTGAGGCCCTCCAACAGCAGGAACCGGTGGAACCCGCGCACCGCCACCACGGTGCGCGCGGCCGAACTAGCACTGAGGACAGCCGCGCCGTCCTCCCCCGTGCGAAGGGCCGCGAGGAAGTTCATCACGTCGGTCTCGGACACCGCCGCCGGGTCGGCCAGCCGGTGGCTGAGCAGGAAATCGACGTAACGGCGCAGGTCACGGCGATAGGCGCCCAGGGTGTTGGTCGCCAGACCGCGTTCGACGGCGAGGTGATCGAGATAGCCGGTGAGGGCCTTCTCGACGGTGGTCACGCCGGTGGCGCTCGTTCCGACAGCCTCGGCGGTGTCGGCCGCACGGGCTGTCTTGGCGATGGACGGCCGCGCCCCCGGGGCGGACGTCACGGGCGCAGTCAGGCCAGCACCTCGCTCAGGGCGACGAACGGCATGTCGTGCGCCGCGGCGACCGGGGCGTTGGCCACGGCTCCGTCGTAGGTGTTCAGGCCCAGCGCGAGCGCCGGGTCTGCCCGCAGGGCGTCGCGCCAGCCGCGCCCGGCCAGCTCGACGACATACGGCAGGGTGACGTTGGTGAGGGCGTAGGTGCTGGTGTGGGGCACCGCACCGGGCATGTTGGCCACGCAGTAGAAGACCGAGTCGTGAACCCTGTAGGTGGGATCGGCGTGCGTGGTGGCGTGACTGTCTTCGAAGCAGCCGCCCTGGTCGATCGAGATGTCGACCAGCACGCTGCCGGGGCGCATGCTCGCCACCTGCTCGTTGCTGATCAGCTTCGGCGCCTTCGCCCCGGCGACCAGCACGGCGCCGATCACCAGGTCGGCGTCGCGGATGGCGGTCTCGACCTCGAGCGAGTTCGACGCCACGGTCTGCAGGTGGCCCTGATAGATCCGGTCCATCTGGCGCAGCCGGTTGATGTCGCGGTCGAGCAGCACCACCTCGGCCTGCATGCCCAGGGCGATCGCCGCGGCGTTGGCCCCGGCCACCCCCGCGCCGAGGATGACGACCTTGGCCGCGTACACCCCGGAGACACCGCCCAGGAGGACTCCCCGGCCGCCCTCGGCCCGCATCAAGGTGTGGGCGCCGACCTGCGGGGCGAGCCGGCCGGCGACCTCGCTCATCGGGGCCAGCAGCGGCAGCGACCGGTCAGGCAGCTGGACGGTCTCGTAGGCGATGCCGGTGACCTGGCGTTTCAGCAGTTCTTCGGTGAGGGGCCGGTCGGCGGCCAGGTGCAGATAGGTGAACAGCACCTGCCCCGGGCGCATGCGCCCGTACTCGGCCGCGATCGGTTCTTTCACCTTGAGCACCAGCTCGGCCCCGGCCCAGACCTCGTCGGCGGTGGGCAGGATGCGCGCGCCCGCGGCCACGTAGTCGGCGTCGGAGATGGACGAACCCTCGCCCGCCGAGGCCTCGATGCTGACCTCGTGCCCGGCCCGGACCAGCTCGTGCACCCCGGCCGGGGTGATCGCGACCCGGTACTCATGGTTCTTGATCTCGCGCGGAACCCCGATCCTCACTCGATCAACCGCCTCTCGTCAGCAGATCCGGTCTGGTGATCGACTTCGAGGGCCACTCTAGGACGCACCTCCGACAGTCATGGCGTGACGCGGGGGCATCGGCGCGGCGAGCGTGGCGCACAGACGCTTCGAGGCGAAACTGTCGGCGGTGTGTGATCTGATCATCGCCATGAGTGCACGGTTCGTCCCCTATGCGGCCACACCCGGCCGCGCCGTCGTGCAAGTGGTCGCCGACCTCAGCGTGCTGCTGTGGATCGTGCTCTGGTACTACGTCGCCCAAGCCGTGCACACGGCCCTCTCCGCCATCGCCGATGTCGGGGCCGACGTGCAGGGTGGCGCCAACGGCATCTCCACCAACCTGAACGGGGCCGGTCAGAGCGCGGGCGACATCCCGCTCGCCGGCGACGCCCTGGCCAAACCGCTGAACGCGGCGGCCGGCGCGGCCCAGGACATCGCCAACGCCGGTCACGGTCTGGACGAGAAGGCCACCACGCTGGCGATCCTCCTGGCCCTGGCCGTGTCGGTCCCACCGATCCTGGCGCTGGTCGTGCCCTGGCTCCTGCTGCGCCTGCGGTTCGCGCGGCGCGCGGGTGCGACGGCCGACCTGGCCCGCAGCTCCGGGGGCCAGGATCTGCTGGCCCTGCGAGCCCTGGCCAACCGTCCCACCACCAAACTCCTGAAGATCACCGACGACCCGCTGGAAGGCTGGCGCACGGGCGACCCGGAGGTGGTGGCCAGGCTGGCCGCCCTGGAGCTGAGATCGGCCGGGCTCAAATAGGCACAGAGCCAGGATTGCGTGCACTCCTTGCGAACAGGACGCATCAAGGGCACACGATCCGGTAGATCTGCCGGGGCTCAGGGGTTGGGGTGCAGAGGGTTCGTGCGATGGGGGCGGCGGGTGCCCTCAGCCTCGTTGACCCGTCCGATGACGGCCTGGGCCACCTGGTCGGGGTTGGTCTCCGGCAGCCAGTGGCCGGCGTCCAGCTCGACGAAGCGGTACTCGTTGCGGTGGTTCGCGTCGATGAAGTCGGCCGTGGCCTCGGCGGCGGCCCGGCCCAGGAACGCGTCCTGGGCACCCCAGACGTAGGTGACCGGGAGCTTCGCGCGGCCGGCCGGGGTGTCGCGGGAGTAGGCGATGCCGCGGTACCAGTTCACGGCGCCGGTGGCGGCGTGGGGCTGGCGCAGGCGGCGGGCGTCGCGCTGGGCAAACGTCTGGGGTAGGCCGGAGCGGATCAGGGTCTGCTCGAACCGCGGGTTGCGCACGGCCGCCTCAGGCAGGAGCGGCAGCTGGAAAGCGCCCATGTACCAAGACTTCGCGGCCTGTGAACCGCTGCGTAGGGCCTTGCCCATCGCGGCCGGGTGCGGGGTGGAGAGCACGGTGACGGAGCGGAAGCGGTCGGGGTGCTGCCCGGCGAGTGCCCAGGCCAGCGCCCCGCCCCAGTCGTGCCCGACCAGGTGAGCACTGCGGTGGCCGACGGCGTCCAGCAGGGCCAGCACGTCGTCCATCAATTCCGTGGTGGCATACCGACGACGTTGCAACGGCCGCGCCGCGGGTGAATATCCGCGCTGGTCCGGCGCGATCGTACGGATCCCGGCCGAGTGCAGCAGCGGCTCCACCTTCAGCCAGCAGGTGGAGGTCTGCGGAAAACCGTGGAGCAGGATCACCGGGATGCCGTTGTCCGGACCACTGTCGCGGACATCGAAGCTGAGGCCGGTCCGCGTGTATCGCCGCATGCGATCAGCGTAGTGCGACGACCACCGACGGAGACCGAACCGGCCAGGGCCCGCCTGACTCGACCATGACACTCGACCATGACACTCGCCCAGCGCTCCACAGCAGGAGAGCTGACGCGTTGTGTACATCTGGTACATCCGGTACCGGATGTACCAGATGTACACAACGCAGACCTGTCGTCCCCACTCCGGGCGCCACCGGCGGGCCCGGACCCGCAGCGCCCACCGCATCGGGCCGGTCGTCTGCATCAGCACCGGGATCTCGACAAGGGGTCGGTGGGACACCGTCCGGAGACGACAGTGGCCACCCGTCCGCAGCAACGAGCTGCGGGCGGGTGGCCACTGAAAACGCAGGCTCACCACCGAGAAGGAACGGCCGGGAGGGGCGCAGGGACTAGCGGTAGTGGCGGTGTGCCGGCCAGGGCGAGTCGGCGGGGCGCAGGCTCTTCCAGCCACCCTCACGTGATGCCACCGCGGCCAGGACGCCGATCACCGCACCCGGGTTGTGGATCTTCCCGGCGAGCACCGCGTCGCGGGCCTCGTCGAGGGGGATCCAGCGGGTGGGCATGTTCAGCTCTTCCTCGTCGCGCTGGTACCGATCGGCCTCGGGCACCTCGGAGATGCCCCGGGCCAGGTAGACCCGCAGCGCCTCGTTGCTGCCACCGGGCGTGTTGAACCACTCGGCGAGCAGATCCCACTGCGAGGCCTGGAGGTCAGCCTCTTCCAGCAGTTCCCGGGCGGCCGCCGCGACCGGGTTCTCCCCCGGCACATCGAGCAGGCCGGCCGGGAGCTCCCACAGTTCCATCTGCACCGGGTGCCGGTACTGACGGATCATCAGGACCCGGTCGGACTCGTCCAGGGCCAGCACGGTCACCGCGCCCGGGTGGTCCATCAGCTCGCGGGTGACCTGGCCGCCCTCACCGAGATCGACCTTCTCCGAGACGATGTCCCAGACCTTGCCGTGGTGGATCAGGTCGTGCGAGAGCACCGGCCGCGGGGCAAGGAAATCTTCCAGCTCATCGGGCGAGCTCACGCGGTCACCGTCTCAGTCGTCTGGGAATCGGTGTCCTCGCCGGCCTCGGCCGGTGAGTCCGCGTCTGCCGCCCGCGGCGTCTCGACGTCGACCAGCCGCTCGGCGCGCTGCCGGTCGACGGCCGCGGCGATGAGCCCGGCGAACAGCGGGTGCGCCCGATCGGGGCGGGACTTGAACTCGGGGTGGGCCTGGGTGCCCACGTAGTACGGGTGCACCTCGCGAGGAAGCTCCACGAACTCGACCAGCGACCGGTCGGGGGACATCCCGGAGAAGGAGAGACCCGCGTCCTCAAGCTGCTTGAGGTAGTTGTTGTTGACCTCGTAGCGGTGCCGGTGACGCTCGGAGACCTTGGCGCTGCCGTACACCTCACGCACGATGCTGCCCTCGGCGAGCACGGCCGGGTAGGCACCCAGGCGCATGGTGCCGCCCATGTCGCCGTCGCCCGAGACGATGTGTTTCTGCTCGTCCATGGTGGCGATGACCGGGTGCTTCGCGTCCGGCTCGAACTCGGTGCTGCTGGCACCGGCCAGGCCGGCGACGCTGCGGGCGTACTCGATCACCATCGCCTGGAGGCCGAGACACAGTCCCAGGGTGGGGATCTGGTTCTCCCGGGCGTAGGTCAGGGCGCCGAGCTTGCCCTCGATCCCCCGCACGCCGAAACCACCCGGCACGCAGATCGCGTCGACGCCGCGCAGGGCCTTGGCCGCGCCCTCACGGGTCGCGCAGGTGTCGGCGGCGACCCAGCGGATGTTGACCTTGGCGTCCTGGTCGAAGCCACCGGCGCGCAGGGCCTCGGTGACCGACAGGTAGGCGTCGGGCAGGTCGATGTACTTACCCACCAGGGCCAGGTCGATCCGGTGCCGCGGCTGGTGCACCCGGCGCAGCAGCTCGTTCCAGTCGTCCCACTCGACATCGCGGAACGACAGGTTCAGGCGGCGCACCACGAAGGCGTCGAGTCCCTCGGAGTGCAGCACCTTGGGGATGTCGTAGATGGACGGCGCGTCGGCGCAGGTGACAACCGCCTCGAGGTCGACGTCGCAGGTCAGCGCGATCTTGCGCTTCATGCTCTCGGGGATGTCGCGGTCGGAGCGGCAGATCAGCGCGTCCGGCTGGATGCCGATGTTGCGCAGGGCCGCCACCGAGTGCTGGGTGGGCTTGGTCTTCAGCTCGCCGCTGGGGGCCAGGTAGGGCACCAGGGAGACGTGGATGAAGAGGACGTTGTCGCGCCCCACCTCGCGGCGCACCTGACGGGCGGCCTCGAGGAACGGCAGCGACTCGATGTCACCGACGGTGCCACCGATCTCGGTGATGATCACGTCGGCGACGCTGGCCTGGGCCCGCATCCGCGACTTGATCTCGTCAGTGATGTGCGGGATGACCTGCACGGTGTCGCCGAGGTACTCGCCCCGGCGCTCCTTGGCGATCACGGACGAGTAGACCTGGCCCGTGGTCACGTTGGCCGACTGGCCGAACTCCACGTCGAGGAAACGCTCGTAGTGCCCGATGTCGAGGTCCGTCTCGGCACCGTCGTCGGTCACGAAGACCTCGCCGTGCTGGAACGGGTTCATCGTGCCGGGGTCGACATTCAGGTATGGGTCGAGCTTCTGCATCGCGACGCGCAAGCCGCGGGCCCGGAGAAGGTGACCCAGGCTGGAAGCCGACAGCCCCTTGCCGAGAGAAGAGGCGACGCCACCCGTGACGAAGATCTGCTTGGTGTGTTCTGGTATCCGCTGAGCCACGGGCTTTCACGTTATCAGGGTCTGCGGGGACCCGTGGACCCGCCCGTCCCGTTCGCCCGGAAGCGAACGGAACTTCCCATATTTCAGGGCGGGATCCAACTCATCTGGACGCGGGGACCAACTGCCGGTATCGATCCGACCAACCCTGCGTGACCTCGTCCTCGTCGGGCAGCGACGCCACCCGGGCTCGAGCCCGCTGCGCAAGATCGGCTGCCCGCAGCGGATCGTTCAGCAGTTCCTTCACCGCGGCCGCGAGCGCCGGTGCCGAACCGGGCTGCACGAGCGCACCGGCGTCGGCGAGCAGGTCGCAGACCCCGCCCACGGCGGTGGCGACCACCGGCACCCCGGCGGCCATCGCCTCCTGCACCGCCAGCGGACGGGCCTCCCAGTCGCTGGACAGGGCGAACACGTCGGCCTCCTCCAGCAGCGCGGGCACGTCCTCGCGGCGCCCCAGGAAGACCACGGGAGCGTTCGCGCGGTTGCGCTGCCGCTCCAGTTCGTCCAGGAGCTCCAGGTCACCGTCACCCGCGACGGCCCAGCGCACGCCGAGCACGTCCGCCGACAGCAGCGCGGCGGCGTCCACGAGCACGTCCAGGCGCTTCTGCGGGGCGATCCGCGACACGGTGAGCACCAGGGGTCCGCGACGCGGCTCGAGGCCGCTGTCGAGGCCAACGGGGGACGCCGGTGAGCTCCCCTGTGTCCGTGGCTCGGGCGCCTGCGCCGACACGATCGTCAGCTCCGGGTTTTTCGCGCCCAGGGCCCGGGCCCGCTCGACCAGGTCGGACGAGGCCCCGGTGACCAGGTCGGCCTGCCGGGCCTGGACCTGTTCGGCGAGGGCCTGCACGCGACGCTTGGGACCGCTGCCCAGGACGGCGTTGTGCCAGGTCACAATCACCGGGCGACGGCGTTGGCCGAGCGTGGCGGCAGCCAGCACCGTCAGCAGCCCGGCCTGGTGGCCATGAGCGTGCACCACGGTGGCGCCGGCGATGAGACCGCGCAGGGTCTCCAGGGCGGTCCGCACGTTGTGCCGCCCGGTGGGCCACTCCGGGAACACCCGGACACCCGTCGTGGGCAGCCGGTTGGCCGTCACCGGACTGGTGAACACCGCGACGTCCCAGCCCAGTCCGGCCAGGCCGGACGCCAGCCCGGCCACGTGCCCGGCGACACCGCCGGTGGCCGGTCCGGTGACGAGCAGAACACGATCAGCACTCAAGAGTTGCTCCTCCGCAAGATCCGTTCGGTCAGCATGCCCAGATTCTTGCGGTCCAGCACCGCGAGGAGCACACCGAACACACCCGTCGCCACCGCACCGGCGAGCACACCGGCCACCAGACTCCAGACCACGGTCGCGGCCCGCCCGTCGAGCACCAGGTGGGACACCCCCTGCCCGGCGGCCGCGGCGGCCAGGGCCGCGAGCCCGGCCAGCAGCACGAGCCGTCCCAGGCCCTCCGTGGAACCCGGACCGGCCACCCGGCGCAATGCCAGCACCAGCAGCAGTCCGGCGACACTCATGCCGATCGTGTTGCCCCACGCCAGCCCGGTCACGACCGAGGTGACACGGACCCCGACCACCGAGCCGACGATCACGACGCCCCAGCCCGCGGCGGTCGCGACGGCCGCGGCCCGGCCGCGCTCGCGGGCGTAGAGGGCGCGGCCGATGTGGGCGATCAGCGCGAAGCCGATCAGGCCCGGGGCCATCACGGTGAGCGCCGTACCCATCGAGGCGAGGGCCTGCGAGCTCTTGCCCGACCTGTCGATCGCAGTGAAGAACTCCCCCACCGGCACGGCGGCACCGGCCAGCACGGCCGTGCCGAACAGCGAGACCAGCACCACCAGGCGGGTACTGCTCGCGGCGGTCGCGGCGAAACCGGCGTGGTCACCCAGGTTCGCCCGTTCGGCCAGACGCGGGAACGCGCTGGTCGCCAGCGGCACGGCGAGTACGGCGTAGGGCAGCAGGTAGACGGCCTGGGTGTACTGGAAGACAATGTAGGCGCCGACCATGTCACTGTGGTTGGCCAGGAGCAGGGCCACCAGTAGGGACGCCTGCTGGGCCAGGAGCGCGGAGATGCCGGCCGCGGCGAGGGCCAGGCCCCGGCGGGCCACCCCCGACGGAAAGGTCAGGGTGGGACGGATGCGGATGCCGGCCTTCCGGATCGGCACCAGCAACGGCAGAGTCATCACCGCGACCCCGGCGGTCGTGCCCCAGGCCAGCCATGCCTCCGCTCCTCCGGGAAGGGTGGCCACTTCCTGCTTCGACACGGTCAGTGCGCCGTAGACCTGATAGGCCACAATCACCACGAGGCTCGACAGCAGGGGCGCGGCCGCGGGCCAGAAGAAGCGCCGGTGGGCTGTCAGGGCGCCGGTCAGCACCACACCGATGCCGTAGAGGGCCACCTGCGGGGCGAACACGGCGATCATCCGGGCGACGAGAGCCCGTTGCCCATCGATGTCCCCGTCGACGAGCACCTTCGACAACGGCCCGGCCAGCAGCGCGAGTACCACCGACAGCGGCACGAGCACCACCAGCACCCAGCCGATCAGCGCCGAGACGATCCGGTCGATCTCCACCCGGTTGCCACGCGCCAGCGGACCCGCCAACAACGGCACCACGGCGCTCGCCAGGGCACCGCCCGCGACCACTTCGTAGAGCACGTTGGGCAGGAGATTCGCCGAGGAGTAGGCCTCCCCCACACCGTACGACCCGACCCCGGTGGAGAACGACAGCCAGCGCCCGAACCCGACCACACGAGCCACCACGGTCACGGCGGCGATCAGCGCGGCCGAGGCGAGCAGGCCCCTCCCGACCGATCCGGCTGAGGACGCGGGGGGTGGCGTTCCGGGGACGGGTGTGGGCGTGGCTGGTGTGGGCGTGGCTGGTGTGGGCGTCAGGTCGTCAGCGCTCACCGCCGCAGCCCTCCCTGGTCGTCGTCATCAATGCTTCTTTTTTGTTGGTGATCATGCAAAACCTCCCCGGAGTTCTAGAACTCTTCGCTCAGGAGTTCTAGAAGACTGGGGAGGTTTTGCATGATCACCAACGGAGGAGAACGGAGGAGAAGGGGCGGTAGCTGCTACGGCTGCTACGGCTACTGCTGGGCGGGGCGTCGGCCCAGTTGGTCGAGCTCGCGCAGCACCGGCGTCCGCGCGATCACCTTGGTGAAGCTGACCTTCTCGCTGGCCAGGGTCAGACCGCCGACCACGGCCAGCACGGCCAGCTGGCCCTTGCGACCCAGGCCGGTGATGGCCGCGGTGCCGAGCAGCGCGCCGGCGGCGTTGGCACCGGTGTCTCCGAGCATGGCCTTCTCGGCCAGGTCGACGGGCAGCAACCCGGCCCCGGCTCCGCAGGCGACGGCGACCAGACGGCCCGCCGGCGATCCCCCCGAAGCGGCGGGCGCGAACAACAGCGCCACCTTGATGGCACGGCCGGGCCGCAGGTCGAACAGGTTCATCAGGTTCGCGGAGCCGGCCACCACGGCACCGGAGACCAGCGTGTCGGTGGCGGCGCCCAGACCGCGCACGACCAGGCCGGAATCGCCCCGGTCGCGGCGGGAGGGCACCAGCAGCGCCACGACCAGACCGGTCGCCCCGATGCCGAGCACCTTCAGCCCACCGGTGGTGACGTGGCCACGCGCGAGCTCACCGAGGTGACCGCGCAGGCCCTTGCTCTGACCGGTCTCGCGCAGGTCGTCGATCGCGCCGAACGTGCCGCCGCCCACCGTGGCGACCACGGCGGCGGTCTTCACCCGGGCCGGGATGCCGGGCGTCAGCACCGTGGCCGCAGCCGCGCCCAATGTGTAGGCCGGGCCCTCGAGCAGGGTCAGTGTCTCGCCGCGGTGATTGGTGCGCTCCCACAGCTTCCGGCCGCCGGGCGGGTTCTTCAGCAGGAGTTCCCAGGCACCCCGGGCAGCGAGGGCGGCGCCCCCGGCGACGAGCAACCGGCGGATCACTTGTCGCCCTTCTTCTTGGTCGTGCTCTCGGTGGTGGGGGTCTCGACCGGGCGCACCGTGATCGGCGGCAGGATGTCGTCCACCCCCTCGGCGAAGCCGTACGAGCCGGATCCCCCGGCGAGCTGTTCCTGCAGGGCGAGCACGGCAGACGCCACCCCCATCGCGGTCGAGCCGGTGTCGACGGTGGACACCTCGGCCTCCACCGTCTTGTCGTCGCGGATCGAGTCGAGCACGCCGCCGCTGGTCGCGGCCGAGGCCGGGCCGGTGGCCACCGCGCCACCACCGCTGGAGTCGAGCTTGGCGACCAGGGAGACGTAGGCGGGCACGCTGTCGCCGCCGACCCCGGCCGTGGACGAGGCGTCGCTGATGGCGTCCGGGTTGGCCGGGACCACCACCAGGGCGGCCGAGGCCAGGCCGTTCACACTGCCGTCGACCTCGATCAGGCCGGCGTCGGTCAGGCCGCTCAGCGCGGTCGCGGCGTCGGCGGTGTCACCCGAGGCGGTGTCGCTGACCGAGGTGACGACCGAGGTCGACAGCGTCTGGGCCAGACGCTCGCTGGTGCTGCCGTCGGTGGGCACGTATCCGCTGGGCAGCTTCCCGGTGAGGGTGCTGAGCGCGTCGGTGCGGCCCGTCTCCTTGTCGGAGGCGGTCCAGTCCTCGCCGATGTTGATACGGCCGGTGACGCTGCCGCCGGCCGTGGTCACCGCATCGGTCAGCGGCTCGATCACGTCGTCCTCCACCCCGGGCAGGGTGACGACGACGATCGAGCGGCCGGTCAGCGCCCCCGCGACCAGGGCGGGCGTGGTGGCCTGGGCGAACTCGTCGCGGTGGGTCACGGCCGAGTTCGCCGTGGCCAGCTGGTCACGCAGGTCGTCGCGGTCCAGGCGCAGCGCGTTGACCTGCTCGGTCAGCGTGGAGCCGATGGAGTCCTGGAGCGGCCCGGCGCCCAGCACGATGCCGACCGCGAGGGCCAGGAACACCGAGATGAGGGAAACGAGGTGGTACCGGAAATCGATCATCAGCTGAGGAATCCCCGCCAGTTCTGCGTCAGTGCTTCCGGTGCAGGATCGGTGAACCAGCCCTGCACCCAGGAGGTCAGGTCGTCCCAGCGTGCCCCGATCAGCGAATAGAACGTCTGCCCGCCCTCGGTCGAGGCGAGCGCGACACCCAGCGCGACCAGCCCGGCGATCGCCAGGACGGCGAGCTGCCAGTTGCTGATGCGCTGGCGGTAGAGCCGGGACACGCCCTTGGCGTCGACGAGTTTGGTGCCGACACGCAGGCGGGTCAGGAAGGTGCTGGCCATGCCGGCGCGGCCCTTGTCGAGGAACTCGACCAGGGTGGCGTGCGTGCCGACGGCGACGATGAGCGAGGCGCCCTTGTCGTCGGCCAGCAGCATCGCGACGTCTTCGCTGGTACCGGTGGCCGGGAACACCACCGGGTCGACACCGAGTTCGCGCACCCGCACCAGGCCGGGCGCGTTGCCGTCCCGGTAGGCGTGCACGACGATCTCGGCGCCGCAGGTCAATGCCTTGTCAGAGACCGAGTCCATGTCACCGACGATCATGTCGGGGGCATAGCCGGCCTCCAGGATGGCGTCGGCCCCGCCGTCCACCCCGACGAGCACCGGACGGTACTCGCGGATGTACGGGCGCAGCGTGGCCAGGTCTTCCTTGTAGTGGTACCCGCGCACCACGATGAGCGACTGCCGGCCCTCGAACGACGTCTTCACGTCAGGCACGCCGACACCGTCCAGGAGCAGGTCGCGCTCCTTCTTCAGGTACTCCATGGTGTTCGCCGCGAACGCCTCGAGCTGCACGTTGAGCCCGGCGCGGGCGTCGTCCATCGCGGCGGAGACCGTGGCGGCGTCCTGCTTCGTGCCGCGGGCCACCACCTTGCCGTCGACCCAGATCTCGTTGCCGTCGATCCGGATCCGGGTGCCCTCGGTGATCGTGGTGAGGACGGACTCGCCCACGCCGTCGATCAGGAGCACACCGGCCGCGAGCAGGATCTGCGGGCCGAGGTTCGGGTAGCGGCCGGAGATGCTGGCCGCCGCGTTCACCACCGCGGCCGGCCGCACGCCGACCAGCGCGTCGGCAGCCACCCGGTCGATATCGGTGTGGTTGATGATCGCGATATCGCCCGGCTTCAGGCGCTTGGTCAGGTCTTTCGTGCGACTGTCGACCTTTGCGACGCCGTGGACGCCCGGGCCTTCCGCCGGCTCGGGACGGCGGCCACGGGAGAGGGACGGCAACTTCACGGGTCCGATCGTGCCATGTCCGGCTCGGTCCTTTGGACGCGGAAGGTTCCGGATGACAACGATTCGGAACCGATCACCCGGATCAGAACCCGGTTCTGGTCCCGAGGATCACCCGGGTGACGCATCGTCAGGGCCGGGAAACCTCAGACCAGCTGCCGATCCGCCTCGGCCATCGCGAGCAGTTCCTCCGCGTGCGCCTGGGCCGAGCCGGAGTCCTCCAGGCCGCCCAGCATGCGAGCAAGCTCACGGATCCGGCCCTCGGTGTCGAGCGTGTGCACGCCACTGCTCGTGACCTCGCCGCTGAGCGCCTTGCGCACCAGAAGGTGCTGGTCGGCGAAGGCCGCGACCTGCGGCAGGTGGGTCACCACGAGCACCTGACTGTTGCGGGCGAGCCGGGCCAGCCGCCGGCCGATACCCAGCGCCGCCTTGCCGCCGACCCCGGAGTCGACCTCGTCGAACACGAACGTGGGCACCGGGTCGACCGCGCCGAGCACGACCTCCAGGCCGAGCATGACGCGCGACAGCTCACCGCCCGAGGCGCCCTTGCCGAGCGGACGCGGCGACGCCCCGGGGTGCGGTGCGAGGAGCATCTCGATCTCGTCGGCGCCGTCCGGGCCGAACGCCACCGGCGGGCCCTGCCCCAGCATGGTCGCGGTGTCACCGGCCGGATCGATCAGGTCGATCGTGTGGTCCGACTCCAGCACCAGGCCCTCGTCGTCGGGTTTGTACGTCACCTCCACGAACAGCCGGGAGCCGACCATCGACAGTTCCTGCAGCTCGCCGGTCACGGCCTTGGCCAGCCGGGCCGCCGCCGCCCGCCGCGCCTTGGTCAGCGCCACCGCGTGCCGGGCCAGTGTGCTGCGCAGCTCACGCAGCCGCTCGGCCAGCTCGTCCACCGACTGCTCGTCGTTGTCCAGCTCCAGCAGCCGCACCGACGCCTGCTGCGCCCAGGCCAGTGTGGCGTCGACGTCCTCGCCGTAGCCCCGCACCAGATGGCTCAGCGTGGCGCGCCGGTCTTCCACCCCGGCCAGGCGCACCGGGTCGGCCTCCACCCCGGCCGCGTACGACGCGCACTCGGTGGCCAGGTCGTCCACCAGGTAGCCGATCTCCGCCGCCCGCCGGCCCAGCTCGCCCAGGGCCGGGTCGTGCGCGGCACCGCCCTCGAGCGCCCGCCGGACCTGGTTCATCAGCGCGGCCACGGCGTAACCGCTGCCCTCCGACTCACCCGACAGGGCCTCGTTGGCCGTGGCCGCCGCCTGCTGCAGCCCCTCGGCGTGCGAGAGGCGCTGCGACTCGGCCTTCAGCTCGTGGTCCTCGCCCGGCTGCGGGGCGACCTTCTCGATCTCCGCCAGCCCGGCGCGCAGCCGCTCGGCCTCCGCGGCGCGCTCGGCGAACTGCTGGGTGATCTCCCGGTGCTTCTTGTCGAGCTTGCGCATCTCGGCGTAGGTCTTGCGGTAGGTCGCCAGCGCCTTCGCCACCGTGGCACCACCGAAGCGGTCGAGCGACTCCCGCTGGCGCGACTGCGACTGCAACCGGATCTGGTCGCTCTGCCCGTGCACCGCCACCAGGTCGCCGGCCATCTCGCCGAGCAGCCCGTTGGGCACACCGCGCCCCCCGACATGGGCCCGCGACCGGCCCTCGGCCGAGACCGTACGGGCGATGACGAGCGTGTCGCCGTCGTCCAGCTCCGCGCCCGCCTCGATCGCCTTGGTCACCGCCGCGTTCTTCGGATCGAGGACGAGCCGGCCCTCGACCAGGGCGCTCTGGTAACCCTCACGGACCGCCCCGGCATCCGCCCGACCACCCATGAGCAGGCCTAGTCCGGTCACGACCATTGTTTTACCGGCGCCGGTCTCGCCCGTGACGACGGTCAGTCCGGGCTTGAATTCCAGCACCGCGTCGTCGATCACGCCCAGACCGCGCAGGTGCATCTCCTGAAGCACGTCGACGACTCTAGGGCAGGTTTTGAGTAGT
Source organism: Kineosporia sp. NBRC 101731 (assembly GCF_030269305.1). Taxonomy (NCBI): domain Bacteria; kingdom Bacillati; phylum Actinomycetota; class Actinomycetes; order Kineosporiales; family Kineosporiaceae; genus Kineosporia; species Kineosporia sp. NBRC 101731. Next base: position 7,870 of record NZ_BSTC01000013.1, on the reverse strand, counting down.
CGGCGAGGCCGACGGCCCGGTTCCGTCCGGGTTCTTCCCGGATCCGCCGTTCGAAACGGTGTTCGAAGGACATTCCGGACCCTTGGCTGACGTCTCCGGCGAATCGACGCGGTCCCGCCACTCACGTGAGGATCCGTCCGAGCCCCGCAGGGCGCGCCCGCGCCAGCCGTGCACCGGCAGACCGAACTTGGCCACGAGCCGGTCGGTGAACGGCGGACGGGCCAGCCGGGCCAGCCGCACAGGCACCGCCGAGCGCCGCACCTCGACCCGCGCGCCCGGGGGCAGGTCCATGCTGCGGCGGCCGTCGCACCAGAGCATCGCCCGGCCCGGCGTGCCCTGCACCAGCTCCACGGCCGGCACCGACGTCGGCGCCACCACCATCGGGCGGGCGAACAGGGCGTGGGCGCTCAGCGGGGCCAGCAGCAGTGCCTCGACCTCCGGCCAGACGATCGGGCCCCCGGCCGAGAACGCGTAGGCCGTCGACCCGGTCGGCGTGGCCATGACCACACCGTCGCACCCGAACTCGGTCACCGGCCGGCCGTCGACCTCGATCACGACCTCGATCATGCGCTCGCGGTTGGCCTTCTCCACCGAGGCCTCGTTCAGCGCCCACAGGTCGGCAATCTTCTCGCCGTCGACGTGCACGGCGACATCGAGCGTCATCCGTTCCTCGACCTCGTAGTCACGCGCCGCGATGCGCTGCACGGTGTACGCCAGGTCGTCGCGCTCGGACTCGGCCAGGAACCCGACGTGCCCCAGGTTCACCCCCAGCAGCGGAGCCCGATGACCGCGCACCAGCTCGGCGCCACGCAGGATCGTGCCGTCCCCGCCCAGCACGATGACCAGCTCGATCGCGTCCAGCGGATCCTTCGGGCTGGCCTGGTGCAGCAGCTGCATCGTCTTGCCGGTCAGGCCCTCGGAGTCGCTGGGCATCACGATGGGCTTGATGCCGGCGTCCACGAGCAGGTGCACGAGCTCCTCGGCGGCCGCGACGGCGGTGTCCCGGCCGGTGTGGGCCAGGACGAGCACCCGGCGGTCGGGTGTGCTCATGAAGCTCCCTCGATCGGTGCTGTTGCTCTTGTGTGTGCTGTCGTTCGCGGGCCGGCCGAACGTCTCACGCAGGCCCGTCGACGATGGCCTGCTCCAGCGCGGCCGTCTCCAGCGGCGGCGCACCGGCGGTCAGCCAGAGGAAGAACTCGACGTTGCCACTGGGACCCGGCAGCGGGCTCGCCACCACGCCCCGGACCCCACGACCTAATTCGAGGGCCGCGTCCGCCACCATGCGCACCGCGTCTGCCCGCACCTCCGGATCACGCACCACACCGCCTGAACCCAGCCGCTCACGCCCCACCTCGAACTGAGGTTTCACCATGAGCAGCAGGTCCGCGTCCGGAGCCGTACATCCCACCAGCGCGGGCAACACCAGCCGCAGCGAGATGAACGACAGGTCCCCCACCACCAGCGACGGCGCGGGGGCCACTTGTTCCGGCTTCAGCTCACGAATATTGGTGCGGTCCAGCACCGTCACCCGCGGGTCCTGCTGCAACGACCACACCAGCTGCCCGTAGCCCACGTCCACCGCCACCACGTGTCCCGCGCCCCGGCGCAACAGCACGTCGGTGAACCCGCCCGTGCTCGCGCCCGCGTCCAGACAACGCCGCCCGGTCACGTCGATCTGCGTGAAATGGTCGAGCGCACCAGCCAGTTTGTGCCCACCCCGGCTGGCGTACCCGGGATCGGACTCGTCCTTCTTCACCACGATCGCGACCGCCGGGTCGACCCGGGTCGCGGGTTTCGTGGCGGGCCAGCCCGCCACGGTGACGCGCCCGTCGTGCACGAGCTGCGCGGCGGACTCCCTGGAGCGAGCCAGTTTGCGGCGTACCAGTTCGGCATCGAGCCTGATCAGCTTGGCCATCTAACTCTCGACATCCGCGAGCCGGTCCTGCAACGTCTGGTGGGCCGATTCATAGGCCTGGAGCTGGAAGTCGAGATCCGCGCCGAACGAGTCCGACACCAGTTCCATCGCCTCGTCGACCGCACGGTCGCCCGTCACCGGGGGTCGAGGGGCAGAAATGGAGGACGAGGTGGCCGGCGCATCGGCTGCCGTTTCGCTTCGGCCTGTTATCGCCCCACCGGAGGTGAACCGAGAATCATCGCCCGTCGGGTCGTCCTCAAGCGGCTCTTCGTCCTCAAGCTGTTCTTCGGGCTCTTCGGGCTCTGCGGGCAGGTCCCAGGGCTGGGGCGGGCGGATGGACAGGGGGGTGGCGCCGAACGAACCGGGCAGGCCTGTGCGGACGGGCGGGTACTCGCTCGTCACGGTGCTGCCTCCGGGTTCGTCGGGCTGAAGTGTGTGGACATGCTGACGTCACGCTACCGGCCCCAGGGGCCGTCGCCCTCCATCGCGTAGAGCTCGTTGAGCAGCGCCTCGGAACCGGCCACGTCGTCGTAACGGTCCTGATACGCCCAGGCCGCGACGCAACCGGCCCGGAGCAGATCGAGCGCGTCCGAACCGGCCTCGATCACGATGACCGCGCCCTTCCCGACGCGGACCCGCGACTCGCCGACGGTGACCAGGTCACCCTGCACCTTCGGGGTGGGGTGCGGTTCGAGCAGGCCCCCGAGGTCACGGGCAATCAAGTGGGGACGCGTGTGTGCGGCCGCGGCGATCAGATCGGTCGCCCGGTGCACGCCGGTGAGCACGATCAGGCCGACCAGGCCGGCAGCACGGGCGCCCTCGAGGTCGGTGTCCAGCCGGTCGCCCACGACGATGGCCTTCTCGCTGCCGTAGCGAGCGGCAGCCTCCAGGAACAACGTGGGCTGGGGCTTACCCGCCACCTCCGGCTGAACCTTCGTGGCGGTGATGACGGCCTCGACCATCGTGCCGTTGCCGGGCGCCGGACCGTACGGGGTGGGCACGGTGGCGTCCATGTTGGTGGCGATCCAGGGCAGACCGGCGCGGACCGCGCGGGTTCCCTCGACCAGCAGCTGCCAGTTCAGGTCGGGCGAGAAGCCCTGCACCACGGCGACCGGCTCGTCGTCCATCGAGCCGACCGGTTTCAGCCCGGCCGCCTCCAGCGCCTCGTAGAGCCCGACTCCCCCGACCACCAGGACCTTCGATCCGGCCGGCAGACGCTTGGCGAACAACGCGGACGCGGCCTGCGCCGAGTTGACCACGTCGTCGTCCTGCGCGTGGACACCGAGCTCCCGCAGGTGCTCGGCCACCACCCGTGGCGGACGGGAGGCATTGTTGGTCACGAAGGCCGTGCGGGTGCCCTCGGCCCGAACCCGTTCCAGGGCCTCGGGGGCTCCGTCGACGGCCTTCGGCCCGATGTAGACGACCCCGTCGAGGTCGAGCAGGACGGTGTCGAACTCGGCGGACGGCGCGCGGTCCAGCCCGATCAGCGTGGAGGAAGAACTCACAGGACGTCACCGTAGTCGTCCCCCGCCATCAGGGTGTCCTCGGCCTGCGCCGGGTCGGTGTCCGTCACGGTCTCCGGGGGCAGGAGCATCGGTCCGTCGTCGCTGTCGATCAGGGCGGGCACGTACTCCGGCTCCGGGTCCACCCCGTCGAGCAGGTCGAGGCCGGTCACCGGCTCGGGCTCCCCCGGTTGAGGCAGGACCACCGTCTCGGACTCGTACGGTTCGGGCGCCGGTTGCGCCGGTTGCGCCGGTTGCGGTGAGGGCTCCGCATTGAGGACGAGTTCCAGGGCGTCCGGTTCCGGGGAACCGAACGCGTCGGTGTCACTGACCATGGTTGTTCTCCATCCGTCCGTGGATCGCTCCGGCAAACGACCGGGGCCGGGTGACATGGAATGTCACCCGGCCCCGGTACCGGCGATTCACGTCCGGATCACGGACGCGGCTCGCTTACCGGTCGGTGTTCTTGCCTGCATCCTCGCTGCCGCCGTAGTCGAAGCGCATCTCGAGAGGTGAGCTCTTCGTACTGTCGGCCTTGACGTCGGAGCCGGCCTGCGGCTCGTCGTCCTCGTCCTCTTCTTCGTCCTCGTCGTCCTCGTCGTCCAGGTCGTCGTCCTGGTCGTCGAGCTCGTCGGCCGCGTCGTCCTCGGTGGCGGCGTCACGGATCTCGTCCGCGTCGCCGGTCTCCTCGGCGTCGTCCACGCCATCGTCGGAGGCGTCGTCATCGTCGGAGTCCAGTTCGAGGTCGATGACCTCGAGCTCCTCCTCGTCCAGGCCACCGACACCGGCCGTGCCGTCCGGGTCCTCGGCCATGGCGCGGGTACGCCAGGCGTCGGCCTCCTTGTTGCGCTTGGACTGCTTGAGCGCCTCGGAGTACGCGAACCGCAGGCGGGCCAGGCTCGGCGAACGCCGGTTGCTGTCGAGGTCGGGCACCTGGAGCACCACGACCGCGGCGTCGTACTCGCCCATGTCGGCGCGGGCGCCGGACTCGACGATCTTCAGCTCGATGCGACCGTCCTGGTCGAGCGTCTTGGCCTCGGCGCTGCGGGCCAGCTCGAGCGCCCGCTCGGGACGGCCCAGGCCACGCTCGGCGTCGGCCATCACCGGGAGGTGCTCGTTGGAGCCCGAGATCCGGCGGTGCGTGCGCAGTTCGGCGAGGGCCTCGGCGTACCGACCGGTGCGGTAGGCCGCCAGGCCGGCGGTCTCCCGCACGACACCCAGCCGCGAGCCACGCTTACGGGCAGCAACCGCGTGCTCCCAGGCCAGCTCGGGGTCGGACTCGATGAAGTAGTTCGCGGCGGCCAGGTGTGCGCCGGTCTGCACCGCGACCTCGCGGCTCAGACCGGACAGCTCGGTACGGACGTCCTTCTCGAGCATGCTCGCGCTGATGCCCTCGGGGATCTCCGGGTCGCGACCGACGACCTTGCGCGTCGAGATCGGGCGCAGGGTGCGGCCGTCGTCGGAACGCTGCGAACGGGTGTGCGTGGCCGGACGACGCTCGGTCCGGTCACGGGACTCACGTCCGCCCCAGCTCTTGCCGGCACCACCCGAGGGACGCTCGCCCCGGTCGGGACGGTCCGAGCGCTCGGGACGCTCGTAGCTCTTCGCCGGGCTACCTTCACCCGAACGCGCCTCACGGGGCTTGTCGTCGTTCCAGCTGCGTCGCTGGGCCGGGAAACCGCCCTCGTTCGAACGCGATTCGGGGTTGCTGGCCTTGGTGCTGTCCTTGTCGCCCCAGCTGCGCTTCTGACCGGTGAAGCCGGGGCGCTCACCACGGTCGCCACCCTGGCCACCCGGGCCACCCTGGTTACCGGAACGGAAGCCACCGCGGTCACCGCTGCCGCCGGGGCGTGAACCGCCACGGTCGTTGCTGAAGCCACCCTCGCGCTTGAAACCGCCCCGGTCGCCGCCGGGACCGCCCTGGCCACCGGAACGGAACCCGCCCCGGTCGCCGGAGCCACCGCGGTTGTCGCGGTCACCACCGGAACGGAACCCCCCGCGATCGCTGCTGCCGCTGTCACGACCGGCGGGCTTGAAGCCGCCCCGGTCACCACCGGGACCACCCGAGCGGAAGCCGCCACGGTCGCCGCCGGAGGAACCGCCCGGGCGGAAGCCGGGACGGTCGCCGCCCTGGCCGCCGGAGCGGAAGCCACCACGGTTGTCACGGTCGCCGGAGGGACGGAAGCCACCCCGGTCGCTGCTGCCGCCGTCACGGCCGGCGGGCTTGAAACCGCCCCGGTCGCCGGAGCCACCGCGGTTGTCGCGGTCACCACCGGAACGGAAACCACCGCGATCGCTGCTGCCGCCGTCACGACCGGCGGGCTTGAAACCGCCCCGGTCGCCCCGGTCGTTGTTGAAGCCGCCCTCACGCGGGCCGGACCGGAAGCCACCACGGTCACCACCGGCGGGACGGTCACCACGGTCGTTGCGGAAACCGCCACGATCGCTGCCGCCGTCACGTCCGCCCGGCTTGAAGTCGCCCCGGTCGTTGTTGAAACCGCCCTCACGCGGGCCGGACCGGAAGCCGCCACGGTCGCCGCCGGAGGAACCACCCGGACGGAAACCGCCCCGGTCGTTGCCACCGTCACGGTTGGCGGGCTTGAAACCGCCACGGTCGCCGGAGGGCCGGAAGCCGCCGCGGTCGCCCCGGTCGTTGCTGAAACCACTGGGACGCGAACCGCCGCGGTCGCCGCCGGGGCCACCCGAACGGAAGCCGCCCCGGTCACCACCCGAGCCGCCTGAGCCGCCCGGGCCACCGGACCGGAAGCCGCCGCGGTCGCCGCCGGAGGAACCACCCGGACGGAAACCGCCCCGGTCGCCGGAGCCACCGCGGTTGTCACGGTCACCCCCGGAACGGAAGCCGCCCCGGTCGTTGCTGCCACCGTCACGACCGCCGGGCTTGAAGCCGCCACGATCGCCACGGTCGTTGTTGAAGCCGCCCTCACGCGGACCGGAGCGGAAGCCGCCACGGTCACCGCCGGAGGAACCACCCGGACGGAAGCCGGGACGGTCGCCTCCCTGGCCGCCGGAGCGGAAACCGCCACGGTCACCGGAGGAACCGCGGTTGTCGCGGTCACCACCGGAACGGAAACCACCACGGTCACCGCCCGAGTTGCCGGAACCGCCACGGTTGTCACGGAAGCCACCGCGGTCGCCACCGGGGCCACCGGAACGGAAGCCGCCCCGATCGCCGGACGGGGCGCCGGAGCCACCGGAACGGAAGCCGCCCCGGTCACCGCCGGAACCACCGGAGCCACCCGGACGGAAACCGCCCCGGTCGCCACCGGAACCACGGTTGTCACGGTCGCCACCACGGGGGCCGCCGTCACGGCTCGGACCACCCGAGCGGAAACCACCACTGCTGGGAGGACGTGAGCCACCGCGCTCACCGTCGCGGGAGAAACCGCCGCCGTCGCTGGAGGAACGGGACGTACGCATGCCGGCCACCCGTCCACTGCCGTGGGAGCTGGCACCACGGGACGGGGCGCGGCCACGGTCACCCGTGCGCGACTGCCCGTCCCGATCGCCACGGCCTCCGGCCGGCCCTCTGCTGGGACCGCCCTTACCGGACTCGTTAGATCGAGGACGCTGCCTGTCGGGCTCGCCGGCCATGACTTCCAATCCTTTGACTGCTCGGTGATGCTTCGTTCGTCGTGCTCGCGCTGCGAGACGTCGTCATCGCAGGCGGAAGCCATGGGCCCGGGGCGCGCCGCATCCGGGACGCCCAGTTCCGCCGTCTACCGGCGGCCAGCACTGTTCAGAAGACGTACCAGTACATCACGAGCCTGGCACTGCTCCCGCCGTCCGCGTCGTCATGGACCCGAACAGCGGCATGGAAAAACAGTGATGGCGGCCTACTCCTGGTCCGTGTCCGTTGCCCCGGAATCTTCGCGCCCTGCGATTGACGCGGGCGCGGATTCGACGGGTGAACACGGCCATGAACTGGAGCGGCCGCCACCACTATCTATGAAGTTGTCCGGCGATGTCCTACTCTCCCACACCGTAACCAGTGCAGTACCATCGGCGCTGGCAGGCTTAGCTTCCGGGTTCGGAATGAGACCGGGCGTTTCCCTGCCGCTATGATCGCCGTAACTCTCTCGGCACAACCGTCACCCTTGAATCTCATGGGTGTGTACGGTCGTTTCCCGTGAACCGCATAGTGGACGTGAGTCAATCTTCGCTCTGCGCAAGTTTGAGCGTAAAAGTGTGTTAGATAAGTCATCGGCATATTAGTACCGGTCAGCTTCACGGGTCTTCAGTCCCCGCTTCCACATCCGGCCTATCAACCCAGTAGTCTAGCTGGGAGCCTCTCACACCTCGAGGGTGCATGGAAACCTCATCTTGAAGCGAGCTTCCCGCTTAGATGCCTTCAGCGGTTATCCCTTCCGAACGTAGCTAACCAGCGGTGCCCTTGGCAGGACAACTGGCACACCAGAGGTTCGTCCGTCCCGGT